>NZ_JBHWJV010000007.1:0-248421 GCF_042731175.1 Pseudarthrobacter sp. NPDC059871 | reverse complement strand
CTGCGCCCAAACATCCAATGTGATCACCTTCCATAATGGTCAGTGGCCTCATTTTCAGTTGGCGTTTTTGGCCCTATTTTCGGTTGGCGTCAACAACGTAGTCACCAGCCACCAAATGTTCATTGGAAGCCTCGTCCAGGGAGCCATAGCCCCGGCTCTCAGGTCTATTTCCGAGGAACACTGGATCCGCAAAGAGCTGTTGGATGAGCTTGCTAGGCGATCACCTGCTGTTCCCCCGGGGCGCGAAGCGATCTTTGCCCTGGGGCTTGCCGCGGGGTTTGACTGGGATTTCGTTACGAGTAGCCACCTGCTGATTCCCCAAATTGAAAACCTCATCCGCTTCCACCTCAAGTCTCGTGAAGTAGTCACGACATCGATAGACCCGGATGGGACCGAAGCGGAGAAGACTTTCGGCCCATTGCTGGACTTGGCGAGGGAGCATGGCGTGTTTGATGAGGACATTGAATTTGCGTTCCGAGCAACGCTCGTAGACCCCAGGGGCTCAAACCTGCGCAACGACCTACTGCATGGCCTCTGTGATCCCGGTACCGCCAACGGTGCCGCTGGAGTCTACATTTGGTGGTTGACCCTTTACCTCGTGCTGGTTCCGTTTTGGACGCGTTCAAGAAGACCGTCAGATGATGCCGGCGCAACGGGTAGTGAGGCTGCAGCGAAGGCTTCCTGAACGGCTCACGCTGAAGGCAAACCGTGTCGGCCCGCAATGGGAATGCCTGCGGGCTTTGGCCGCATCCTTAGGCCTTTTCTTGAGCCGATTGTTCAATCAACAGTTGATGCAGTCCTATGCTCGTCGTTGGGCACATCAGAATGCGAGGGAGGGAGCATCACATCGTTCGTGCGGGTCAACAGGGTCCCGCACATAGGCGCGGCCTAGGTCTAGCGGGGGTCAGTTGAACTCCGGCTACACGGGCGCCCACTGCCGCACGCCGGTCGAGACCGGACTTCCCATTCCGGCGCTGAGCCGAGTGCTCGCTCGAAGGGCCATACGGGGAGTTGGAAGGACAACAGGATCCGTCTGGACATCAAGGTCGGTTCGAGGCTGATCAACGCCCACAGCGAGTCGATCCTAGACAAGCCGTAGCCAAGACCTCACTGGATCGGAGTGCTCGGAGAAAAAAGCTCCGTCCCGGCGCTTAACCGGACCGGCGAGAGCAACGAGCGAACTGGGGCCATGCCGGAATCTAGAGCCAATGTCAGAATTTAGCCATGGGCACCGGAATCACGCTGGCACTGAACGGCATCGAAATCGACTGGGGAAAAAACCGGTACTGGAATCGTCACCACTGGCTCTTCCCGCCAGGGAGCCTCAGTGACGTCGAGTATCAGTACGCAGACGGTGCCGTCGAGACGAAGCCCGGGTTCCAGACAACCTTGAACGAAGCCTACTTCCGACTTTGTCATCTCGGATTCTCGCGGCAGGAGACGAAGATGAAGTTCGAAACCTCTGTGATGCGCTGGAACCGGACCGCTGAATTGAGCCTCTCCTTTGCGGACTTCCGCAGTGTTCTTACCAACGTCGACTTCGCCTCGCTCACGCCGGCGAACTTGGAACCATACGACTGTGACTTCAGAGCATTCGTAGTGAACCTGCTCGCTGCATAGGACACGGAGGGGGCACTACTTGAAGACTTTATTGCAGGCCTTGACTTCGTGCTTATCCTCCGGGTTCTTGCCGATCGCGTCGAGAGCCGTTCACTGCCTCTCCGGTGGCACCATCAAGACCTGATTGACAGCGGTTGGGCATCGCTTGACGACCTGACCGACATCGACCGGGAGACCTTCATCATCAACCACACCATCCTGATGGGACGACTGCAGGACTTCGCGGGCGCGGCCAGAGTGGGCGCGTTTGACAACTGGCTTGTAAACCAAGGACTGGCGCGGGCGACGCCTTACTCGGAATTGCACCCGGACGGTAAGGTGACCCTCAAGAGGACAACCTTGCCCACCGCCGTTCGCAACATGATCCATCATCCGGAAAACCCCCACAACGTTCTGTCCGACGACAGCCTTCGTGAGAGCATTGAGCTTCTTCTGGGCATCGCCAAGCGTCTTAGAAACCCTCTGCCCGGCCTCTCTTAGCTTTGGAACCATTCAAGGCAAGTCCGCGTAAACTTCAACGGGTGAATGATGCAATGCCTCCTCCGCCCCCTCTCCGTAAAGGCTTCTTGTCATACGTCTCGACGGGTCTGATAGCTCTACTGAGCCTGGTGGTGACGCCCTTTGTCGCTTTGATGCTTGAGTACTTCGTATTCAATCCCGGATCCCAGGAGTCCCAAGAAGCGCTCTGGGGTCGGCTTCAGCCGTTCTTCCCCTTGGGCTGGGCAGTAGCGGGCATAATCCTGCTTTTGAGCCTCCTAAGTCGCGAACAAAGCCGAACGGTGATAGTTCGTTTCGGGCGCTGGGTTACGGGGCTGAAATTTCGATTGCCCCTGACTACGGAAAAGCAGCGAACCGACAACTTGGAAGCCCGACGGAATTCGGAGTCTAGGAAGTTTGATCTGGGATATGAAAAACGGAGCGCCGAGGTAACTGCTGAACGTGATGACGCAAGACTGAAGCCACCTTCGTTTTCAGTCGAGCGGCGGGACGATTGGCATGTGGGCGAGTTCAGGCTCTACAACCGGGGGTGGATGGTAGGCAATGTCTGGTTGACGGCACCGGAGGATGAGTTCACTTTCGAGGGAGATCCTCCTGTTTGGGCGGGAGACTTTGGAGACGACTTGCCGGGCGGTTCAGTGGGCAAGGCTTTCTACGGCCTTCCCACAGAGAAGGGCCTGGCCAACGGCGTTAACTTCACGGTTGGATGGAGTTGGCGAAATCTGGACCGAGACAGTAAGTCGCTGCGGACTGAGCCGAGTCGTCTCGTGCCACCTCGCGACAGTGCCACGCGGGGTGGCGTCGACTAGTTTTCACGACCCGGGAGGCCGGTTGCTGGCTAAGCCGTTCTCAAACTTGTGACTGGTTCCTCTTAGGATGCTGTATCCGGAATTGCTCGGTTAGCTCGTCCTACCCCAGCGAGGCGCAAGGCCAGACGTCCCTGAGATTCTGCGGGTATGGTCATGAGCAATTGCTCAGTTAGATGGGAACCTCACATCACTTGTGAGACTCCGACTAAGCGGGCCCTGCGCGGTAAAGTGCGGGGCCCGCTTTGTTGGCGTTCCGGGATGCAACGGCCTCTCGTGCTCGACGTGGCAGGCTTGCGGGCCCCAGGACCCGGATCCCGAACCTTCGTTCGGAGCGGAATTCTTCCCCGCCCCGAGTGGTTCCAGCAGTATGGCCTTTCCCCCTCCACGGATTTCCATTCTCGACCGTGCCAACGCCCGGAACGGGTTTCCTGCTGCCGACGCCCTGAATCTGGTGATGGAACGGGCCCGGCGGGCCGAGGAATGGGGTTACCACCGCTTCTGGGTCGCAGAGCACCACGCGGTGCCAGGCATCGCGGGTTCCGTTCCGGCCGTGCTGATGGCAGCCGTTGCGGCCCGGACGCACTCCATCCGGGTCGGTTCAGGAGGCATCATGCTTCCCAACCATCAACCACTCGTGGTGGCCGAACAGGCGGCCACGCTGGAGGCCCTGCATCCGGGGCGGATCGATTTGGGCGTGGGCCGGTCTGTCGGTTTCACCCCGGCAATCCGAAATGCGCTGCGCGCCGGGAAACAGGACGCGGAGCAGTTCGAAGACCAGGTGGCCCAACTGCTTGCTTACCTGTCCGGAACCGCGTCGATCACTGCCCGGCCGGGGAACGATTCGGCTACCCCGGTATTCGTGCTGGCCACCCGCTCGGGAGCCGATATTGCAGCCCGTGCCGGCCTCGCTTTGGTAATGGGCGGGCCGGCTGTTTTCCGGCCTGATCAGAACGGCACACTCCCGGCGCTGGAAAGGTATCGCTCACAGTTCCGTCCATCACGCTGGTTCGACCGGCCCTATATCCTGGTTTCCGCCAACGTAGCAGTCGCCGGCACCCGCCAGGCGGCGAGGGAATTGCTTCTGCCTGAAGCCGTCGCGCTGGCCCGCTCCAGGACCACCGGCGAATTCGCTGCCCTCGCGCCCGTGGGTCCAACCGAGTGGGCGGGGCTGACTCCCCGCGAAAAGGAAGCGGTCGAAAGCAGCCTGTCCACATCGCTGTACGGGACGGCCTCCGAGGTTCGGACTCAAGTCCAGCACCTGCTCGCGACCTCCGGAGCTGACGAGTTGCTGGTCACCGGCGGAGCCTTTGACGTCGCTGCACAGGAGGACTCTGACCGGATTCTTGCGCGACTCTTCCCCCAGGACGAGCGCCGCAGCATGGATGGCGGCCCGGGATTCGCGGCACCCATGGACGCCCACCTGACTTGAGGCCATCTGCGCCCTTCCGCGCGGCAGGCAGGACGCCGGCATGTTCCAGTTCCCCGGACTCCGTGGAACTGGAAAGGTTTCGAGCCGCGCAGCCCGGACATGCGTGCAGACGCTGCGGTGAGCGGGGGCGCGCACCTGTAGACCTATCCTGTCCTGCTCCGAGGGAGTAAATTGAACGAACGCGGCGAATCCCAGGCCGGGAACGGGCACTTCTGACGGGAGCTACGATGCGCGAGATACTTCTTCCGTCCGGTGAAGCGGTCCCGGTGCTCGGAATCGGAACCTGGGGAATGGGTGAGCACAGCGGCAACGCCGCGCGCGAGACCGCCGCGATACAGATGGCCCTGGACCATGGGATGTCCGTGGTCGATACCGCTGAGATGTATGGCGACGGCGCCGCCGAGGAACTGGTTGGCAGGGCGCTGGCAACACGTCGCGACGAAGCGTTCCTGGTCACCAAGGTCCTGCCGCATCATGCCACGCTGCACGGAACCGTCGCCGCTTGCGAGGACAGTCTGCGTCGCCTCGGAACGGACAGGATCGACCTGTATCTACTGCATTGGCAGGGCGCAGTTCCGGTGGCAGAAACGATCGAAGCCTTCGAAAACCTGCAGCGCGCCGGAAAAATCCGTCATTGGGGAGTCAGCAACCTCGACGTCACGGATCTGGAGGACCTCATGCGTTTGCCCGGCGGACAGAAGCTCACAACTGACCAGGTGGTGTACAATCTCACCCGCCGGGGTATCGAGTTCGATCTGTTGCCCTGGTGCAGTCAGCGGGGCATCCCTGTGATGGCCTACTCGCCGCTGGAGCAGGGCGGAGTGTTGGACGATCCCGTGGTGGCCCGCATCGCAACCGAACACGGTGCCAGCCCCGCACAGATCGCCCTCGCATGGGTGCTCAGGCAGCCGCACGTCCTGGCAATTCCAAAAGCCTCAATCCGGCAACATGTCCAGGAATGCCGGGACGCACTCGACATCCGGCTCACGCCCGGCGACCTGGCCGACTTGGATCGTGCCCATCCACCGCCCACCCGCAAACGCGTGCTCGAAGTGATCTAGCGACGCCTTGAGGAACACTGTTCCGGCGCAGGCGCCGACTTCCATCAATACGACGTCAGTCAGGGCACCTGTGACTCCGTTAGTGCGGAGCCTGGTTGGCCCAGCCAGCGTGTTCGATGGCGGCTGCGGCCGCCCGTTCCGGCGTAAGTGTCTCGTCCCACCGCGTTGCATCCAGGCGGGTGCACGTGATCTCCGCGGAGTCCTCCGAGGCCAGCCAAAGCAGCGGCTCGACCATCACTTCGGGCCGCAGCAGTTGGCGGCGCACAGCCGCGGAGACGCCGTCGGGGATCATGCCTGTGTCCGTCGCGCCGCCGAGCAGCAGGCCGTTGACTGTGACGCCCGAACCGGCCAGGTCCCGTGCCCAGATCACAGTTTCGGATCCGAGGGCGGCCTTGGTTGGGCCGTATGGCGAAAAGCCGGCACGGCGCATTGTGTTGTGGTTCATCGTAATATTGATGATGCGGCCCCAGCGCTGGCGCAACATGTGCGGCACTGCGGCCTTGGCCATGAGGAACGGACCGTTGACGTTGGTGTCGACGATAGTCCGCCACGTGTCACTGTCGACTTCCCAGAAGCGCGTAGGTTCAGTCAGGAAAGTCGGGCTCACGTATTTCATGCCGCGGCGACCTTGCCCTCCAACGATGCCGACTTCATTTCTGCCTCCGTGGTCTTACTGTCGCGCGTTGCAAGTTGGGCCTACATCCCAACTGCCTCAGAACAGCGGCCACGGGACGGCAGGCATCCCGCCGGCCGGAGCCGGGAACCGGGCCGCCGAGCGCAGCCGTGCACAGCGCACGGCAAGCGATGCGATCTCATCGACGCTGAGCAGGTCAGCGAGGTCCCGGCCCAGCTGCCCGTCAAGGCCCTCGCTCACACGCTCAACGCCCTGCAGCTCCTCGCTGCCCAGGTCTTCGCCCAGCCACCCCCACAGCACCGTGCGCAATTTGTGGTCAGTGTGGAAGGTCAGCCCGTGGTCCACGCCGTGCCGGTGCCCGCCGGCCATGGCAAGGATGTGGCCGCCCTTGCGGTCGGCGTTATTCACCACGACGTCGAACACGGCCATGCGCCTCAGCGCCACAGAGTCCTCGTGAAGGAGGGCAACAGTCCGCCCGGTCTCGTCCTCGCCTTCGAGGACGTGGCGCCAACCGGACTCGGGCGCGTCTTCCGGCGAGAAAATTTCCACTGCCTTCTGGCCGGGATCCGGCTCCTGCCACAGCTGCACCATGCCTTCGCCCAGTGGACCGTCCCGCAGCCAGGTCCGTGGCACGATGTTCCAGCCGAGTGCCTCCGAGACCAGGTAGGCGGCCACCTCCCGGTGGGCGAGGAAACCGTCGGGAAAATCCCACAACGGTTTCTCCCCGGCGATCGGCTTGTAGACAACGGTCGTCTCGCCGACGCTCCCCACGAAGGTGGCGTTTGACGCCGTCGTGATCCGCCCGGTGAGGGTCAGGCCGCCGGCCGGCAGGTCCGCGGGCATCAGGCCTCGGGCAGGGTGCAGACGTGCCCTTCGGGGTCTACGGGATAGCCGCACAGCGGGCAAGCGGGACGCCCGGCGCCAACAATCTCGCGCGTGCGCTTGGCGAAGGCGCGCGCGGTACCCACGGGCATCTTGACCAGCAGCATTTCGGGGACTTCGGCGTCGTCGACATCGGGTATCTCGCCGGCATCAGCATCGATTTCGATGATGGGGTAGGCCTCAATGACGAGCTGCGCCGTTGCCGGGTCCCAGCCCAGGCTCATGGCCCCCGTCCGGAACTGCTCCTCGACTGTCTCAAGCTGGTCATTGTCCACCAGTTCGACGGGCGTACCTGCGGGAACGCTGAACGGATTTCCCTCGATGGTGCCGAGCTGATCGAGGATGTCGTCGATCTTTTCAGCCAGCTCGGCTGACTGCTGCTTCTCCAACGCGATACTGACAATCTGCTTGCCCGTGCGGACCTGCAGGTAGAACGTGCGTGCCCCCGGAACGCCGATGGTGCCGATGACGACCCGGTCAGGCCAGGCAAATTCGTGAACAAGTGTGGGCATACCAGTATTTTAGGCACATGGGCCTAGGTGGCAGGCTGTCCCGCGCCGCCGCCCACCGGCGCATCGCCGGATGAGATGCCGTGTGCGAGCCACGCAAGATCCCCTGCATCTGTGTTGGTGGCGTAGACGCTTGGCCTCGCCGGACCATAATGCACTATCGAGATGGAGGCTGGACCCACGTTGATGCGCTGGAAGAGGTCCAGATGCATGCCGAGCGCGTCGGCCAGGATCGATTTGATGACGTCGCCGTGGCTTACTGCCACCCATACGGCTCCCGGCCCGTGACCGGCTTCGAAGGCAGCGTCATGGCGCCGGATTGCCGCCACTGACCGCGCCTGCATTCCGGCCATTGATTCACCGCCCGGGAAGACGACGGTGGACGGCTGTGACTGCACCGCACCCCACAGGTCTTCGGTGGCGAGGTCACTGAGCTTGCGGCCTTGCCACTGCCCGTAATCACATTCCGTGAGGTCGGCTTCCACGGGCACGGCAGGACTTCCTGCCTGCCGGTCGAGGATGAGCCGGGCGGTTTCCCGGCAACGCTCCAGGGGACTGGACACCACGCCCGCCAGGGGCAGCACGGCAAGGCGGTCTCCGGCGAAAGCCGCCTGCTCAAGTCCGGTCTGGTCCAGGCCCACGCCGGCGGCCCGGCCAGCCAGGATTCCGGACGCATTGGCGGTGGTGCGGCCGTGCCGCACGAGGATTACTGTTGCCATTCACCCAGCCTAACCAGAGAGGCGCGCCCAACCCGGCGGCGCGTGCCTCAGAACTTCTGGGGCAGGCTGACTGACGGCGTCCGGGATGGGGCGACGTCGAACTTGCTGAGGACCCTGGTCATGATGTTGTTGAAGACCGGCGCGGTGGAAATACCGTAGATGTTCCCGGCCGGCCGCTGGACGTTGACCATAACGACGTACTGCGGGTCATCCATCGGTGCCATGCCCACGAACGAAGCAGTGTAGCCGTCCAGGCCCTTGCCTGAATCGGCCACCGCTTCGGCGGTGCCGGTCTTGCCGCCAACCCGGTAGCCGGGAACCTTAATGTCTTTGGCACCGCCGGCGGTGACGACACTCTCGAGGATGTCGCGTGTTTGCCTAGCCGTGGATTCGCTGACCGCCCTGCTGCCGGGTTCCGCTTCCACCGGGTGTTCGGTGCCGTCCGGGTCGAGGTAGGACTCGATCAGCTGCGGTTTGAGCAGGACGCCGTCGTTGGCGATGGCCTGGAACGCCATAGTGGTCTGCAGCGGAGTCTGCGATACGCCCTGGCCGAAGAGTACGGCGAATTCCTGCCGGCCGTCCCACTGGTCCGGCTGGGCCAGGAGACCCGCGGATTCGCCGGGGAGGGGAATTCCGGTGCTGGAGCCGACGCCGAACTTTCGGAGGTAGTCATAACGCTGTTCCCGGCTCAGGTCCTGGCCGACCATGACGGTGCCCGTATTCATGGAGGAACCGATGACGCCCGCGAAGGTCCGCTGCTCGGTGCCGTGCTCGAACGAGTCCTTGAAGAACTGCCCGTTCACCGTGTAACCGGACGGAATGACGAGGCGCGAGCCGGGACTGACGAGCCCTTCCTCGATGGCGGCCGCTGCGGTGATGGCCTTCTCCGTTGACCCCGGCTCAATGGCAGCCTGCACGGACCGCGCCCCGCGGTCCTCCGGTGCCGTGGCGCCGGGGTCGTTCGGGTCCACGGAATTGGTTTCCGCCATGGCCCGGATCTTGCCGGTCTTGGCTTCGACGACGATCAGGTTTGCCCAGTCGGCGCTGAGTTTGCCGGCCTGGGCTTCCAGTGCTTCCTGCGCCGCGTACTGCAGATCGGTGTCGATGGTGAGCTTGACCGACTGGCCGTTGGTGGCCGGGACCACCTCCAGCGGAGCGGTGGGGATGATGATCCCGTCCGCGCCGGTCTGGTAGGTCCGTTCCCCGTCACGGCCGGTCAGTTGTTCGTCCAGGGTCAGTTCGAGGCCCGCGGCACCGCCCTGGTCGTTGGTGAATCCAACAATGCTGCCGGCCACCGCACCTTGTGGATACGCGCGCTTCTTTACCGGCCTTGACTCCACTCCCGGAACGCCCAGGTCCATGACTGCACGTTCGACGCCGGGGTCCACGGCTTTGGCCAGATAGGTGAACAGGGCATCGCCGGCCATGAGCTCACGGACTTCGGGCTCGGGCATCTCCAGGAGGTTGGCGAGTTCCTTGAGGCCCTGGTCGCGGCTCACCGTCCGGACGGTGCCGGAATCGTCTACCTGGCGGAAAGTCTCAGTAGTGCTGTTCACCTTCGGTGTGCCCACGATGTCGTAGCGGACGGTGCTCTGGGCCAGGACGCTTCCGTTCATGTCCAGGATGGCTCCGCGTTCGGAGGCGAGCGCGGATACCTGGGTCCGCCGGTCTGCGGCCTTGGACGCATAACTCTCTGGATCGAATCCCTGGACCACGAACACCCGGCCGGCAACCACCAGGAGCAGCGCCACCATGAAGCAGAATCCCAGGCGGACCCGGGCGGTGGATCGCGGGCTGGACACGTCATGGATTCGCACCCGTCCACGTTAGCCGCGGCCCCTGCACGGGGGTGCCCGGCGGCCCGGCGTGGCCGTGAATGTGACATTTGGCACGCCCGGGCCTGCGCGGAACCGTCCCTTTAGGGGAGCGGAGCGACGTCGATGAGCACCTTTCCGATGGTCCCTTGTTCGACGGCGTCGTGCGCCGCTGCGGTTTCCGCAAGCGGGAAACGGGTCAGCGGCAGCCCATGGTCCTCACCGACGCGAAGCGCACCAGCCGCGAGGGCCTCGGCCACCGACTCCACCGCGTGCTCCTTCTGCCCGTCAGTGACGGTGTAGGTCAGGATGAACTGGTACCGGATGTTTTTGCCCATGCTTTCCCGGACGGGAACGGTTACCGATTCCCCGGGGTTCGCCGCATAGATGGCGATGGTTCCGCCGGGCTTGAGGATCTGGACGTCGGACTCCAGGTTGGCGGGTGCGTTGACGTCCACGATGGTGTCCACGCCCTCCGGGACTGCGGCGTTGACGGCGGCAACAACATCTTCGGTGCGGTAGTTGAGGACGTGATGCGCCCCTGCCAGGCGGGCGAGGCCGGCCTTCCGGTCGTCGCTGACGGTGGTGATGACGGTAGCTCCCGCCCAACGGGCCAGCTGGATCGCGGCGTGGCTTACGGCTCCTGCGCCGCCGGTGACGAGAACGGTCTGCCCGGTCAACGATCCGGGGGAGAGCCGGTCAGGCCCGTGTTCACTGGAAGTCAAGGCCCTGTGTGCGGTCAGGGCCGGTATGCCCAGGGAGGCCCCGGTATCAAAGGACTCATCATCGGGAAGGGCAACTACCTTCACCGACGGGACAATGGCATACTCCTGGGCTGTACCCTCGTCGCCGCCCCAGGCCACGTCCCAGAGCCAGACGCGGTCACCGGCGCTGAAACCCGACACCCCAGGGCCCACGGCATCGACAATGCCCGCGCCGTCCTGGTTCGGAACCTTTGGCGCCGTCAGCTTCGTGCCGCCCTGCCCGCTGCCGGCACGGGACTTCCAGTCCGTGGGATTGACCCCGGAAACAGCCAGCCGGACGCGGACCTCGCCGGAACCCGGATCGCTCTTTGCTTTGTCCCGCAGTTGCAGAACCGACGACGCACCGGTCTCTTCGTACACGATCGCTTTCACTTGTTCTCCCATGCCTCGACGAAAACTGGCCCTGACGTACGGCACCAACCTACCGAACGAGGACCCACGCTGGTCCCTTGTTCATCCGCAGGCTTCCCCTCCCGAGGCCCACTTCGTTGCTCACCCAGCCAGACGCCGTCGTACGTCCTGGCCGGCAGCTCTGAAGCGTCGGTCCTGGACAGCCGCCACTCCGGCAGGATTCACTCCGCAGGTTTTGGCACGTAAAGTGACTGGAGAAATTCAACATGTGAATAAGGGGAGAAATGATTATTGGGGGAACCATGGTGATCGTTTTGATCGCCGGAGCAGCAGTGGTGCTGCTGCTCATCGCGGGATTCATTTTCTACACCAAGAGCATCCGGTTCGCGAAGCCCAACGAGGCGATGCTGATTACCGGCAAGAGCGATCCGAACACGACGAACGAAACCTCCGATGACCAGTCGCGGGTCATCATCAATAACAGGGCGTTCGTTAATCCCATCACCGAGCGCGTCAGCCACATCTCGCTGTCCTCACGCCAGGTTGAGGTGACCATCGAGGCGATTTCCAACAACGGCATCCAGCTCAAGCTGACAGGTGTTGCCCAGGTCAAGGTAGGGGGCGACAAGGTCTCCGTCCGCAAAGCCGCCCAGCGGTTCCTGGACCAGCAGGACGCCATCGACCACTACACGCAGGAGACACTGTCCGGCTCACTGCGCTCGATCGTTGGCATGCTGAGCGTTGACGCGATCATCAAGGACCGCGCGCAGTTCGCGGCCTCGGTCAAGGAGGAAGCTGAACACTCCATGACCAACCAGGGCCTGGTGATCGACACGTTCCAGATCAAGTCCGTGGATGATACCGGCGGCTACCTCAAGAACCTGGGGCGTCCCGAAGCCGCGCTGGTGGCCCGTAACGCGAGCATCGCCGAGGCCAATTCGCAGCGCGAGGCCGCTGAGGCGAAAGCCCTTGCGGACCAGAAGACGGCTGAGGCTGAGCAGAAGCTGGCGCTCCGCCGCGCTGAACTCAAGCAGGAAACCGATGCCCGCCAGGCTGAGGCCGACGCTGCCGGCCCGCTGGCCCAGGCTGACCAGCAGGAAGCCATCATCCTGAAGAACCAGCAGGTGGTGGCACGCCAGGCGGAACTCCGCGAGAAGGAACTCGACATCGAGGTCCGCAAGCCCGCCGACGCCGCCAAGTACAAGGTGGAAACGGAAGCGGCAGCGGATCTTTCCCGCCGTACCCGCATCTCCGAGGCAACCAAGGTGGAAGCAGCCGCCGAGCTGGAGACCCGGAAACTGCGGGCCGCCGGCAACGAGGTGGAAGCCCAGGCGCTGGCTGCCGCCAACACCGCCAAGGGCAACGCCGAAACCGAGATCAACAAGATCCGCGGCCTGGCCGAGGCGGAAGTCACCAAGTCGCAGGGTATCGCCGAAGCAGACGTCATCGGGCTGCGGGGCAAGGCCGAGGCAGAGGCCATCGAAGCCCAGGCCAAGGCGTACAGCGAGTTCAACGAGGCAGCCATCCTGAACAAGCTGCTGGAAGTACTGCCGTCCATCGCCAAGGAAATCGCGGCCCCGATGGGTGCCATCAGCAACATGACCATCATTTCGAACGACGGCGCCGGGCAGGTGAGCAGGAACGTTTCCGCTGGTGTCCACGAAACCGCCCAGCTGCTCAAGGACACCACTGGATTTGACGTTATCCAGATGCTGAAGGGCTTCGGCCAGCCGGCGGCAGCGCCAACCGCCGGTGCGCCAGCGGCGGCCACAACGTCCGTTCGTTCAGCCGGCAACGGAAAGTCCCCGGACCCGGCCACACCGCAGGGACCCGGGCAGGACTAGTCACCGCCATCCCTGAAACGCCGCGGTCCGTTCCCACGGGCCGCGGCGTTTTTTCGTATCCTGCCCGGCGGGCTTAACGCGTAATGACCACCTTCAGGGCCTGGGTCTCGGCCGCCCGGCCGAACGTGTCGTACGCGTCCATGAACTGCTCGAAGCTGAAGTGATGGGTGGCGAACTTCTCCGCGGGCAGCTTCTTTTGGGCCACCAGGCGCAGCAGCATGGGGGTGGTGTTGGCATTGACGAGGCCCATGCTGACATTGATGTTCTGGATCCACAGCCGTTCCAGGTGCAGCTCCACCGGCTTGCCGTGCACGCCCACGTTGGCCACATTGCCTCCCGGGCGAACAATCTCGGTGCACATATCGAACGTTGCGGGAATGCCCACTGCTTCGATGGCCACGTCAACGCCCAACCCGTCCGTGTGTGAGAGCACCTGACTCTTCCAGTCGGCGTCTGAAGACACCACCACCTGGGTCGCGCCAAAGCTGCGGGATTGCTCCAGCCGGTTCCGGTCCAGGTCCACAGCGATGATGCCGGCGGCCCCGTAGAGCCCGGCGGTGGCAATCGCCGCCAGACCCACCGGCCCTGCCCCCACCACTGCCACGGTATCGCCAGGCTTCACCCGGCCATACTGGACGCCAATCTCGAAACCCGTGGGAAAAATATCCGAGAGCATGACGGCCTGCTCATCGCTGACGCCGCCAGGTAGCAGGTGCAGCGAATTCTCCGCATACGGCACCCGGACATACTCCGCCTGCGTCCCGTCAATCAGGTGGCCGAAGATCCAGCCAATGCCCGGGGCGCCCTCGTCACCGAGGCAGTGCGAATACAGGCCGGTCCTGCAGTTGGCGCAGTGGCCGCAGGATTTGATGCAGGAGATGATCACCCGGTCCCCGGGCTTGAGGCTGGTGACCGAGGAGCCTACCTCCATGATGGTGCCGACGCCTTCGTGCCCGAGGATCCGGCCCTCCTGCACAGCGGGCACATCACCCTTGAGGATGTGGAGGTCCGTCCCGCAGATGGTGGTGGTGTCCACCCTGACAATTGCGTCGCCGGGGTTCCGGATGGCCGGATCCGGTACATCTGTCCAGGACTTCTTCCCGGGCCCGCCGTAGACAAGCGCTTTCATCTCTGGTCCTTGCTGTTGGGGATGTGTCACCGAATCGCGTGCTGGTGGGCCGATGCACGGCCTGCCTGCGCCGCGCCCCTCCCTGCCCGCGGAACAGGACGCGTCACGGGCCTTAAGCATGGAAGACCGGTTCTTCCGCGGAAAGGGTCTTAGGACCCGGGCTCTGGGTCCCTGTCCTGCGCCCCGGCCGATGCTGCGGGACCAAGGACCCTGGCATTGAGGGATGATCCGGGCGACGCTTGAACCTGCGCCCGGAAGTTCTGTTCCCGCTGGCCAGGAGTGTTGCCCGCTGATACGAATGGACCAGGACAACTTCGATGGGGGTCACGGATGCCGCTGACAATAAACGACACTTCCCGGCGCCGGGAAACCATGCCAAGGATGGCGGGCTTGTGGCTGCTCCTGGCCGCGCTGATGCTTGGCACCGCAGCCCCGGCGCTCGCGGTTCCGCCGTCATCCGTGGTGGTTGAGGACACCGCCGGAGTGCTTGACCGGAACACCCTGGTCCCGGCTGTGGAAGCGTTGGACTTCCACGAGCCCACCACCGTGGCGGTGTATACGTACAACGGGCGGGCCGAAGACAACCTCAACGAGGAAGTGCTGCGCTTCGCCCGTGCCGAGCATCCTGAATGGATCAGCGCAGACGGGCAGAAGTGGGCGGACGGGCTGTTCATCTTTGCCCTTGACCCCGTGGGCCGCCACGTGGGTACCTACATGGGTGAAGACCGCAAGGTTTCCCTTGAGCAGCGCAGCAACATTCAGGATGCCACCAAGGAACTGTTCCGGGACGCCCAGTGGACGGACGGCACCGTCGCGGGGGTCCGGCGCGCCGCGCAGCTGATCAACCAGCCGTGGTACCAGTCGGCTGCCTTTCTGGTCACGGCCTGGGTCAGCGGCGGGATCGCCGCCCTCGGCGCCGGCGCCTGGCTGATCGTCCGCACCGTCACCAGGTCCGCCAGCCGGAAGGAAATTGAACGCGGCGACCGAAGCTACGCCAGCGTCAGCATGGACCTGGACGTCACGGAGCTCAACGCCGGCACCATTCCGGAGTCCTCCCGCTACGGCAGCCAGGTCCTGGAGAAGCACCGCACGTTCCTGAACCGGTACACCGCCGCCACCGATCTTTCCAACAGGGTGCACGCGCTCAGCCAACGCTCGCTGGGCCGACGCGGGAACCTCAAAATCACCCGCGAATACGCCGATGCCGCCACCGAACTTGATGCCCTCGATGACGTCATCGCGGACACAAACGCCTTCCTCAACCGGGCCGCCACCTGGCCCGCCGCCTGGGACCGGCAACTCGCGCCCTTCCGCAGCGACCTCTCCGGGCTGGAGCAGCTGCTGACCAAACACCACGGCCAGGGGGACTCGGCCACCGCGGCGGCACTGCGGTCCTTCCGGGACCACAGCCTGCGGGACATCGAGGGTTGGACGGCGGAACTGGCCGAGGAACGGATCACCCCCGAAACGGCGCTGGACCGCCTCAACGAGGCACGCAGCAGGCTGGCCGGGCTCCTGGAGAACCACGCCGCAACGGTGATAGCCGGGTTCGCGAAGAACGAACGCGAAGCGAAACTGATGCGCCAGCAGATGGAGGCCGCCCAGGACGGCCTGGGGCGGAGCCAGCGCCGGACCTATGAGCCCAGCATCCTGGGAACCGTCTACCCGTCCTACCACTTCTTCAACGTCGCGGCCTTCAGCTCGGGGCTCAACACCGGCCTCAACAGTGTCAGCTCCGCGCGGGGCGGCGGTGGAAGCACCACCACCGGTTACGGAAGCAGCGGCGGCAGTTTCTCGGGTTCCGGAAGTTCGTCCAGTTTCTGAGGCCGGGGAGGCGCCGCCAGCGGGGTGGCCTTCCGCACGCGATCTGTCGCCGCCAGCCGCAGGCTATGTGTTGCCCGTGGCCGCATACCCTTGGCTCATGAGCGAGCGCAGAACAACGTGGCACGCCCGGCACAAGGAAGGCCTTAGCCGGGGCGAGCGGGCGGCAGACGTCCTCCGGAACGGGATGGGCAGCTGGACATTTGTGGGTCTCTTCATGGCCTTCATGGCGGCATGGGCTGCCGTGAATACCTACCTGCTGACGGCCACTGCCTGGGATCCGTACCCCTATATCCTCCTGAACCTCTTCCTCTCCATGCTGGCGGGCCTGCAGGGCGCCATCCTCCTCATTGCCGCCAAACGGCAGGATGCGATTGCAGCTGCCATGGCACGGCACGACCTGGAGACGGACATGCAGTCCAAAGGGGAAATCGACCGGCTGATGGCCATCAACAGCCAGCAGCTTGAGTTGCTGGAGGAGATGCGGACGCTCCTGAAGCAGCGGAGTACGACGCCGGAGGGCGGGGGCCGCTCCTAAGCCTCCGCGGGTGCGCGGTGCTGTGCGGCAGGGACCGGAATCCGGATCAGCGCAATGCCGGTGGCAACGAACCACGCCCACAGCAGGACGCCGTAACCCCAATAGAATTCCGGCACGGCGTAGCGCAGGATTTCACTGGCGATGCCCAGCGCCCCGGTGGCCATACCCAGCCACGCAACCCAGCGGGGGAACTGCCCGGACGGCGTGCGGACCATCGCGATGGCCATGAGGAGGATGCCCGCGGCCGACAGTGCACCGACGAGTGCGGGGGTGTTGTTTTCGGCAATGATGGCTTCAGCGGCGGTGGCGAAGATCCTCCGGCCCTCAGCTGTGGACGCGGCCATGTAGCGGTCACTGAGGTAGACCAGGTTGAGTGAGCCGCGGCTGCTGACCGGAACGGCCAGGAACAGCGCCCACGGAAGGGCGCCGGCCACCAGTGCCACCACGCTGAGGCTCTTCTGAGTGGGAAGTACGGCCACGAAGAGCGCGGCGAAGACCAATACGGCGAGGATGTTCGGCAGGATCCACAGGATCTGCTCGGCAACATAGGCCGCCTTGTGCCCGGCAATGAACTCCAGCGTTTGAGCGCCGCCATCCACAGGGGGCGGCGCGGCGAAATCCAGGGCCAGGGCTGTGATAAGCAGGACCACGAAGAGGATTGCCGCCGCCCCAGCGCAGACGAACAGGGGCCTCCACTCCCGGCCGGTGCGTGCGGCGCGCTGGTTCACGGCAGCTGACGGGATGCGGGCCATGGCAGCTAGCCGGACCGCTCGGCAACAGGCCAAATAACCCTGGTCTGCCACGTGGCGGGGTCCGGTTCCTTCTCCGGGTCGCTGAGGTAGTACTCCCACATGCTGTCGGCCGGCGTGAGCCCGTCTGCCTGCATCTGCTGCTGGATGGCTCCGTAGGTTTGCTGGAGGGCGTCGTAGGGGCCGGTGTGGATCGCTTCCAGGGCATCGGTCTCCGGCAATGTTCCAGCCAGGACGCCATCGGCGGTGGTGAACGTGCCGGTGATGGGGAAACCGGCCTCCACGTCCACGGTTTCGCCGGGCATGCCGTAGTAGCGCGCGAAGGGCGGCCCGGCAGGGGTGGCACCCTGGCGCTGCGCTGCCGCCATGACGCTGCCGAAGGCCCGGCCGAAGAAGGCCGGGAGCTCTTCCATGCGGACCCGTTCACGGACGACGGCGACCGGCTGCTCTGCGAGGTGCACTTGCCGGGGCGGGAGGCCGGCGTCGCCGTTGGTGCTGGAGCTGTTCATGGCACCATGGTGCCGCTTACGCTGCCGGGCCCGTCAGGGCCTTAGGCCCCTAAAGCAGTGCGCACGCAAGGCCTCGCAGGCTGATGCGGTTATTCGAGCCCTGCCCGGGTGGCGTCGTCAAGGGTGGTCCGCCAGGTCCCTGTTGCGGACAGGGTGAACTTCCTGCCGGTCACCGACTGGGGAACGATCCGGATCAGGTGCTCCTGGCCCACACCCTGCCAGGGAAACAGCCCGCGGCGGGTGTCGTTGAGCGAAGTCTCCGAGGCATCGTCCTGGACTGCGTTGCCCTTGACCACAACACTCCATGCAAGCCCGAACTCGCCGCTCACGCTGTCGGCTTCGAGGGCAACCAGCGAGTTCGCTTCCATGGCATCGAGCTTGGTTCCACTGCCGGTGCGGAACAGCAGGCCGCCGCCGTCGGGCTTGAAGCTCACCGGGAAGACGTCCGGCTGGCCATCAACCACCACGGCGAGGCGTCCAACACTCGTGTTTGCCAGCAACCGCCAGCACTCGTCGGTATCGAGGACTTCAGCTTCGGGCACCATGTTCTTATCGGTCATGTGCAGATCCTAGAAGCCCTGCCGGGGTACCAACAGGGCCCAAAGACCGTAAGGCGCCGGTGCACCCCGGCAGCACACCGCGCCCGGGCCGTAATGCCCTAGTGCAGCTGCGCCGCGGCCACTACGTTCGGCTGTATGCACAACATTTCAGCGGCTCCGGAGATGGAGGTGCTCAGCGCCGATACCTGCTGGGACCTCCTGCGCGAAGTGTCAGTGGGACACCTGGCGGTCCTGGTGGACGGGCATCCGGAAATCTTCCCGGTCAACTACAAAGTGGACAACGGGTCCCTGGTGTTCCGCACCGGCGAGGGAACAAAACTGGCCGCCCTGGCCGGGGACGCCGCCGTCGCCCTCGAAGCCGACGGCACCGGAGGCGAACCGCGGCGGGCGTGGAGCGTGGAGGTCAAGGGCCGCGCCGTGGTCCTGGAACCGTCCCCGGACCTGATGAAGGGCGTGGGGCTTGTCCTTTTTCCGTGGCAGGCGGGACCCAAAGACCACTTTGTGCGGATCGTTCCCAGGTCCGTGACCGGCAGGCGGTTCGTGGTGGCCTCCCCGCTGACGTGGTGGAACCACCTGGATGATGCCCCGCGGGCGGACCTTGCCTAAGGGACAGCCGTCCCCGTCGGGCATGATCGCAGGGCCCGGGACGGCCGGCACCAGCCCGGCACCGGGCCATCCGCTGCTGTCCAGGATGCGGGCCCAGGTCCGCCTTTACCCCCTGGTGTTCCTGACCTGCCTGGTGCTCGCCGCCACCCTGGGGCTGCTGCTCTCCGGGCGGGAAGAGCCGGCGCGGCTGGGTGCATCCGCCTACGCAGCCCTCGTGGCCGTGTTCCGCGCGGTGGCGATGGTCCGGTCCCTCCGGGAGGGGCGCTGGGGGATCGACGTGCTGGCGCTCATGGCCATCGCGAGCACGGTGGCCGTGGGCGAGTACCTGGCAGCGCTGGTGGTCATCCTCATGCTTGCCGGCGGCGAGGCGCTGGAGACCTTCGCCCAGGGCCGCGCCGTCCGCGAACTGAGGTCCCTGCTGGACAGGGCTCCCCGCTACGCCCACCGGGAGACCGACGGGTCGGTACTGGAGGACACCCCCATCGGTGACGTACTTCCGGGCGACATCCTGGTGGTGCGGCCCTCCGAACTGGTCCCGGTGGACGGCGAGCTCCTGTCCGGGGCGGCCAGCATGGACGAATCGTCCCTGACCGGCGAGAGCCTGCCCGTGGAGAGGGTGCGCGGCGATCTCCTGCTCAGTGGCTCCGTCAACGGCGAGGCGGCCATCAGGGTTCGGGCGGCGGCCACTGCCGCCGATTCGCAGTACAGCCGCATCATTGCCCTGGTGGAGGAGGCTTCCTCCAGCCGGGCACCGGTGGTGCGGCTCGCGGACCGGTACGCCGTTCCTTTCACCGCGCTCGCGGTGGCCATGGCCGCCGCCGCCTGGTTCCTCTCGGCAGACCCCGTCCGGTTTGCCCAGGTCCTGGTGGTGGCCACACCGTGCCCGCTCCTGATCGCCGCACCCGTGGCATTCCTCGCCGGCACCAGCCAGGCGGCCCACAAAGGCATCATCATCAAGAACACCGGCACACTGGAACAGCTGGCCCGCGCCCGGACGGCGGTCTTCGACAAGACCGGAACCCTGACCTCGGGACGTCCCGTCCTGGATACGGTACAGGCGGCACCGGCCGCGGGGTCCGGCGCCAGGCCGGCCTTCGATCCCGCGCGCATCCTGCAGCTGGCTGCCTCCGCCGAACAGTATTCCTCCCACGTCCTGGCGGCCTCCGTCATCGAGGCGGCCTCCCAGCGCAACCTGGAGCTCCTGCCGGTGACGGAAGCCACCGAGCAGGCCACCCACGGAGTGCAGGCCGTCTGCGGGGACGACACCGTGGTGGTGGGCAAAGCCGGCCTGGTGAAATCAGCGGCCGGGTTCCGCGAAGCGTCGCTCCGAAGCGGCCAGTTGGCGGTGTATGTGGCCATCAATGGGACGTACGCCGGAGCGCTGATCATGAAAGACCCGCTGCGGGCCAATGCGGTGGGAACCCTTGACCAGCTGCAGCGGCTGGGGGTCCAGCACACCGTACTGCTGACCGGCGACGCCGGCGCCACCGCCGCACACATCGCCAGGGAAGCCGGCATCACCAGGGTGCAGGCGGACTGTTTACCGGAGGACAAGGTCCAGGCCGTGGCGGCCGTCCGCGAGCGGCCCGTGCTGATGGTGGGCGACGGCGTCAACGACGCGCCGGTGCTCGCGGCAGCGGACGTGGGCATCGCCATGGGCGCCAAGGGCGCTACGGCTGCCAGCGAATCCGCGGACGTGGTGGTGATGCTGGATGACCTGTCCCGGGTTGCCCTGGCGGTGGCAATCGGGCAACGCACCATGTCAGTGGCCCTCGTCAGCATCTGGACAGGCATCGGACTAAGCGTCGGGCTGATGGCCGTGGCCATGACCGGCTACATTCCCGCCGTCACAGGCGCCCTCCTCCAGGAGCTCGTGGACCTGGCCACCATCCTGAACGGGCTGCGGGCCCTGCACGGAGCCACCGTCCGGCCGGCCACACCGGTATGACCTTTGGCACTTCCCGGCCGCCCGCCGTCGTGTCGAAGGTAGTGGATATGAATGAAGAATCAGCTTCCCGGCCTGTCATCGTGGGTGTTGACGGGTCCGAATTTTCCTCGGCTGCCCTCCGGTACGCCGGAACCCTTGCCGCCCGGTTGGGCGCCAGGCTGGAGGTCATCACCTGCATCGGGATGCCCGATTACCTGGTGGTATCCAGCCTTGAGAGCAGCGAGCACCCGTTGACGGCCGGGCTGGAGGACACCGCCAGGCGCCTGGTGGAGGATGCCCTGGGCCGGGCTTTCACGAGCGGCCGGCCTACGGCCACCGACGTGACGGTCAGGTTCGGAGCGCCGGGCAAAGTCCTGGTGGAAGAGAGCAAGCGGGCCCAGCTGCTGGTGGTGGGCAGGCATGGTGAAGGAGGCTTCACCGGCACGTCCATGGGCTCAGTCAGCAAGGCCTGCGCCGCGCGGTCCGCGTGCCCGGTGGTCCTGGTGGGGCAGGAGCCGGACAGCGTGTGATGGCCGCTGCAGGCCTCACCACCGAGCGGGCAGCGGAACTGCTCAAACGTGCCGGGCCCAACGTCCTGCCGGGTGAGAAGACCGTCCCGCAGTGGCGCAAGCTCTGGGCGGAGCTGACCCACTTCTTCGCCCTCATGCTGTGGGTGGCCGCCGCCCTGGCCTTCGTTGCCGAAATGCCGCAGCTGGGCGGGAACAGATCGGCTTCGCCAACGTCGTCGTAATGGTCCCCTTCTGCCGCACCGTCCACGAAGCCGACCAGGTGATCGAGGCCATGGCCAGCCACGGCCTGGTCCGCGGGGAAGCGGGCCTGCAGCTGTACATGATGTGCGAAATCCCCTCGAACGTCATCCTGGCAGACCAGTTCGCCCAGCGGTTCGACGGTTTTTCCATTGGCTCCAACGACCTCACCCAGCTGGTCCTGGGGGTGGGCCGGGATTCCGAACAGCTGGCTGGACTCTTTGACGAACGGGATCCTGCCGTCAGCGCCATGATCGCCGAGGCCATCGCCAAAGCCCACGCGGCCGGCATCAGGATCGGCATCTGCGGCCAGGGCCCAAGCAACCACCCTGAGCTCGCTGAATTCCTGGTGGGCCAACGCATCGATTCGTTGTCCCTTAACCCGGACACCTATCTCCGGACCCTGCCCGTCATTGCCGCGGCCGAGCACCGGCTGGGCCGGCGGGCCTAAAGGCACTGTCTGCCCCGGACCCACTGCTGATAGCACAGTCCTATGACCGGCTCTCCCACCGCAGCTGCCGCCAGGCCGCCGTTTGACGCGGTCATCTTCGACCTTGACGGAGTCATCACCAACACCGCACTGCTCCACCAGGCCGCCTGGAAAGAAGCGTTTGACCGCATCTTCCAGGACCCGCGGATCCCGGCAACGGCAGACCGCGCGCCGATGTCCAAAGCCGATTACCGGACGTACATCGACGGACTGCCCCGGGAAGAGGGCGTCATGAAGTTCCTCGCCGCCAGGGGAGTAGCGGTGGACCGGGGAACGGACCACGACCAGTCCGGTGCCTGGACGGCCTACGGACTGGGGGCCCTGAAGAACCGGCTGTTCCTCGAACACCTGCGCAGGGACGGTGTCCAAAGCTACCCGGGCACCATGCAGCTGCTGCGCCGGCTGGCCGACGCCGGGGTGCCCACAGGCGTGGTGACGTCCAGCCGCAACGCGTCCTTCGTGCTGGATGCAGCCGGCATCACGGACCTCTTCAGCGTCATCCTCGACGGAACAGCAGCGGCGAAGCTTGGGCTGCGGGGCAAACCCGCGCCCGACGTCTTCCTGGCCGCCGCATTCCGGCTGGGCGTTCCACCGTCCCACGCCGTGGTCATCGAGGACTCGGTGGCCGGCGTCCAGGCCGCGCGGCGGGGCGGATTCGGCCTGGTGGTGGGCATTGACCGCAGCGGCACTCGGCGGGGCCTTGAAGCGGCCGGTGCCGGTGAGGTCCTGAACGACGTAGGGGAACTGGATCTGGGACTGGTGCTCGGCGATCCCTGGCACCTGGTCTTCGAAGGATTCGACGCCGACCACGAAGGGCACCGGGAAGCGCTCACCACCCTGGGCAACGGCTACTTGGCAGTCCGGGGTGCCGCCGCGGAAGGCGGCCCGGCCAGCTACGCCGGCATGTACCTTGCCGGCGTGTACAACAGGGCCGAAGCCGAAGCAGGCGGAGAGTCAGTAGTTGAGGAGCACCTGGTAAACGCCCCGGACTGCCTTCCCCTCGACCTGAGGCTGGAAGGCGGCCGGTGGTGGTCCGCCGGGGGAATGACCCTCCTGCATGAGCGGCGCTCGCTGGATCTGCGCAGGGCGGTGCTGGAGCGGCGCCTGCTGCTCGAAACTGCCGACGGTAAGCGGTTGGAGGTGGTCCAGACCCGCTTCGCGTCAATGGCCGAGCCGCATCTGCTGGTGCTGGACATGCAGGTGACGCCGTTGGGCTGGAGCGGTGCGGTGGAGGTACGCAGCGGAGTGAACGCCGGGGTCCGGAATGCCAACGTTCCCGGCCCGGCGGCCGGTCCCGGGGTCCACCTTGCAGATCGCACCGGCGAGCGCACCGCCCCCGAGGACGTACCCGGTGACATCCCGGACGACGGCATCTCCGTCGTCGAGGCCGAAACGACCCAAAGCCTGGTGCGGATTGCCGTGGCCTTCCGCACCCGGGGAACGGGCATCACGGATGTGGCAGCCGAAGGCAGGGACGGGGCGTTCCACTACCGGTCCTTCCGGATGGCGCTCGCGGACGGGAATCCGTCAACAGTCACCAAGGTTGTGGCCGTGGTGACCTCCAGGGACCGCGCCATATCGTCCCCGGCATCCGCAGCGCGGTGGGTGCTGCGCCGCGCTGGCGATGACCCCGGTGCGCTGCTGGCTGCCCACCTCGACGCCTGGCGCCGGGAGTTGGCGCCCTACCTTGTGGAGATGGACGCGCCGGGGCAGGTGCGGCTGGTCCTGAACCTCCATATCTTCCATGTCCTGCAAACCCTGACCCGCCACACGGCTGAACTGGATGCCGGCGTCACTGCCCGCGGGCTCCACGGCGAGGGGTACCGCGGCCACGTTTTCTGGGATGAGCTGTTCGTGCTGCCACTGGTAACGCTGCGCACGCCGGACGTGGCACGCGCCCTGATCGACTACCGGTGGCGCCGGCTGCCGGCCGCACGGCACGCCGCCGCACTGGCGGGTTGCTCCGGGGCGATGTTCCCCTGGCAGAGCGGAAGCGACGGGACCGAGGAGACACCTACCTGGCTCTACAACGACCGCTCGGGCCGGTGGGTCCGGGACTACTCGCACCTGCAGCTGCACGCCGGCCTGGCGGTGGCCTTCAACGCCTGGCAGTACTACCAGGCCACCAACGACAAGCCGTGGCTGCTCAGGCGGGGCGCCGAACTGGTCATCGACATTGCCCGGTTCTTCGCCTCCCGGGCCGAGTTCAGCCAGGACACCTCCCGCTACCACCTCAGGGGCGTGGTAGGGCCCGACGAGTACCACACCCGGTACCCCGGAAACCCTGAGCCGGGCCTGGACGACAACGCGTATACCAACCTGATGGCTGCCTGGGCCTGCCTGCGGGCGGCAGACATCGTTGCCATCTTCCAGGGTGACGAGCGGGCTGAGCTGGCGGCGCGGCTGGGCATCAGCGCCGACGAGGCCGCCGGCTGGGAACAGGTAGGCCGGGCGTTCTTCGTGCCGTTCCATCCCGACGGCGTCATCAGCCAGTTCGCCGGCTACGGGCAGCTCAGCGAACTGGACTGGGACCGCTACCGGGAAACCTATGACAGCATCGAGCGGCTGGACCTCATCCTGGAAGCCGAGGGCGATGACACCAACCGGTACAAGCTCGCCAAGCAGGCCGATGTCCTGATGCTTCCCTACCTCCTGGGCCAGGAGGGCCTCACCCAACTCCTGGCCGAGCTGGGCTACACGTTCACCGCGGAGCAGCTGAACCTGACCATCGAGTACTACCTTGGCCGCACCGCCCACGGCTCCACCCTAAGCCGCGTTGCCCACGCCTCCGTCCTCGCAGCACTCGACGCGGACCGGGCGTGGGACAGCTTCCGCGAAGCGCTCGACGCCGACCTGGACGACACCCAGCACGGCACCACCCGGGCTGGAATCCACCTGGGCGCCATGGCCGGGACAGTGGACGTCATCCAGCGCAGCTTCGCCGGGCTGAGGCTGAGCGGGGAGACCATTATTTTCGCACCCTGCATGCCCACGGGACTGCGGAGCGTCGCCTTCCACATCCGGTACCGGGGCCACCACCTGAACATCAGGCTCAAGGGCGGGCACCTTCATGTCGTGTCGGCACCTGGGGATGCCGCGCCCATCAGCGTGCGGGTCAACGGCAGGGATACAACCCTGATGCCGGGGCAGTCCGGCAACTTCCGGCTGGCGGCCGCCGCGGATCCGGCCCTGCCATGAGGCGCCTCGGCATCCTGACCAGTGGAGGCGACTGTCCCGGCGTGAATGCCGTGATCCGCGGGGCCGTCCTCGCCGGAGACATCGTCCACGGTTGCGGGTTCGTCGGGTTCAGGGACGGGTGGCGGGGACTCCTGGAACAGGACGTGGTTCCCCTGCCCCGGCACAGCGTCCGCGGCATCTCACGACTGGGTGGCACAATCCTCGGGACGTCCCGGACCAACCCGCTGCGCGACGGCGGCGTGCAGGCTGTCCGGGCAGGGCTCCTGCGCAACGAACTGGACGGGCTCATTGCCATCGGCGGCGAGGGAACCCTGGCCGCTGCCAGGGAACTGTGCAGCCAGGGACTGCAAATCATTGGCGTCCCCAAAACCATCGACAACGATCTCGGTGCGACCGATTACACCTTCGGCTTCGACTCGGCGGTCCAAACGGCAACGGAAGCCATCGACAGGCTGCGGACCACCGGGGAATCGCACCACCGGTGCATGGTGGCGGAGGTCATGGGACGGAATGCGGGATGGATTGCGTTGCACGCGGGCATGGCCTCCGGCGCCCATGCCATCCTCATCCCCGAGCACCCGGTGACCTTTGACCAGGTGGCAGTCTGGGTGGTGTCAGCCCGGGACCGGGGACGGGCACCGCTGGTGGTGGTGGCTGAGGCTTTCGCCGCCGTGGGCCAGGAGGCACCCTATTCTCCCCGGGGACTCGATACTTTCGGCCGGCCGCGGCTGGGCGGCATCGGCCTGCTGCTGGAAGCGAAGCTCCAGGCCATGACAGGCATCGAGACGCGCGCAACGATCCTCGGGCACATCCAGCGCGGAGGAGAGCCGACGGCATACGACCGGGTGCTGGCCACCCGGCTGGGCATAGCCGCCGTCGGCGCTGCCGCGGAGGGCAACTGGGGCACCATGGTGGCCCTCAGGGGAACGGACATCGTCCCTGTGGCCCTGGAGGAGGCCCTGGGCACCCTGAAAGTGGTCCCGGAGCAAAGGTACCGGGAAGCGGCGGCCCTTTTCGGATAAAGCCGAATATGACGCCCGGCAGTTCGCCGGCGTCAACTCCATCCGCTTCCCGCGGCACCGGCTCCAGAGTCCAAGGTCCCAGCCCGGCGTGGAAAGTCCCTCAGGCGCGGAGGTCAGCGGCGGACGCGGAGCACTGCAGATCCGGTGATCCTGTCCGCGGCAAGGTCTGCAAGTGCCCTGTCCGCAGCGTCGAACGGATAGACGGTGACGGTGGGGGACAGGGGAATCCTTTCAGCGAGGGAGAAGAACTCTTCGCCATCAGTGCGGGTGTTCGCAGTGACGCTGCGCAGCTGCCGTTCGTGGAACAGGTGGCTCTGGTAGTTCAGGGCGGGAATGTCGCTGAGGTGAATGCCCGCAATGGCCAGCGTCCCGCCGCGGTCCAGAGCCGCCAGGGCAACGGGAACCAGGCTGCCGGCAGGGGCGAACAGGATGGCCGAATCGAGGGGCTCGGGCGGCGCATCGCCTTCCCCGCCCACAAACGCGGCCCCCATGCTGCGGGCCAGGTCCCGGGCTTCCGCAGAGCGGGTCATCACGTACACGGAGGCACCCAGGTGCATTGCCATCCGGGCCGTCAGGTGGGCGGAACTGCCGAACCCGTAGATCCCCAGCCGGCCACCCTCGGGCAGGGCCGCCCGCTTCAGGGCGCGGTAGCCGATGATGCCGGAGCACAGGAGCGGTGCCGCCTGCTCGTCCGTAAACACATCCGGGATTGCATAGGCAAAGTCTTCCAGGACGGTCAGCTTCCCGGCGTAGCCGCCATCCTTGTCCCAGCCGGTGAAGACGGGCGCCGTGCAAAGGTTCTCGTCGCCGCGCAGGCAGTAGGGGCAGGTCCCGCACGTGCCGCCGAGCCACGCCACCCCCACCCGGTCACCCGGCGCGAACCGCCTGGCCTCGGTGCCGCAGGCCGCCACCACGCCCACGGCTTCGTGTCCGGGCACGACGGCGGGACGCCGGGGTGCGAGGTCGCCTTCGGCCAGATGCAGGTCGGTACGGCATATGCCGCACACACTGACGTCCACCAGGACCTCGTGCGGACCGGGCCGGGGATCGTCCCTGCTGCCCAGGACCAGGGGGCCGCCCGCGGCCGGACCCGGTTGACCAACCCACCATGCGCGCACCACAGCCTCCTTCGCCGGATGGATCAACACTTGCACCGGCCTCCGCAGCGCAGCCAGAGCCAAAGGTCACCGGCGCCCGGGGCTTCCTGACCGGTCTTTTTCCGGCTGGCGGGTCCGCTGCAGTGCGGCAAATGCCTGGACCGCCGCGCTGCCTGCCATGCCAGTGGCGGCCGATACTGCCAGGAGGTCCGGCGGCGGCCATTCAAGCCGGAGGAATTCGGTGGCCGGAGGTACGGTGAACAGCAGGAAAAGGCCGGCGTACATACCCGCAAGGATCAATCCTTTCGTCCAGGTGAGCGGGCGCGACGCCGTGACCAGGATCCACGATGCCAGCAGGGCAAGCGTGATGATGGCGGCAGACTGGCCGGCAGCTGTTCCCGCAAGGCCCATGGTGCCCGCGTACCCGCTGACTCCGGCCACGCACAGGGCTGCGCACAGTCCGGCAGGCAGCGAAAAGGACAGGGACCGTCTCAGGAAGCCAGGCGTGTACCGCTCTCCGCCGGGCTGCAACGCGAGGAAGAATCCGGGGAGCCCGATGGTCAGGCCGTCGAGGATGGACAGCTGCCGCGGCAGGAACGGGAACGGCCACAGGAGCAGCGCGAAGACGAGGGAGATTGCGGTGATGTAGACCGCCTTGCTGAGGAAGACCACGGAGACTCGCCCCACGTTGCTGATGGCCCGCCGTCCCTCCGCAACAACCGCCGGCAATCTGTCGAAGCGGCCGTCCAGGAGCACCAGCCGGGCTACTGCCTTCGTCGCCGAAGATGCCGTGTCCATGGCGATCCCCAGATCGGCCTCCTTCAGCGCAAGGACGTCGTTGACGCCGTCCCCGGTCATCGCCACAGTGTGGCCACGCCGCTGCAGTGCCTGCACCATGTCGCGTTTCTGCGCCGGGGTAACGCTGCCAAAGACGTCGTTGTCCTCCATGGCCTGCTCCAGGAGGGCGGGGTCTGTGGGAAGGGTGCGGGCATCGAAGGCACCGGGACCACCCATTCCCACGGTGCGGGCCAGGGCGCCCACAGTACGTGGGTCGTCGCCGGAGATGATCTTGAGGGTGACTCCCTGGCCCCGGAAGTAGTCGAGGGTATCCGCCGCATCCTTCCGGATGTCTTCGCGGAAAGTCAGCAGCAATGCCGGTTCAAGGTTGTCAGGGAGGCCGCCACCCACTGCCGCGCCCGGCGGCAGGGAACCGGGCACGTGCGCCAGTGCGAGCGTCCGCAGCCCCGTGGCGGCCAGGGCAGCAGCCTTCCGGTGCGCCTCACCCAGCCGGGTTGATGCTCCGAGGACGGCACTGGGAGCCCCCAGCACCCAACTGCCTCCGGCACCGCCCGCCGAGGGAAAGGAGACCGAACTCCATTTCCTGGTTGAGTCGAATGGCACGGACGAGGTTTCGGCCAGCAGTCCGTCCCCGTGGAAGGCGGCCCCGATGGCCGCTGCCGTGGTGCTGGCTTCAGGCCTGGCTCCAAACCACGCCAGGGCATCCTTCCATCCTTCGGCAGGCGGCATCCCGGCATCGTGCAGCGCGTCAAAAGTGATGGCACCTGTGGACAAAGTTCCGGTCTTGTCCAGGCACAGGACATCAACCCTGGCCAGTACCTCCACGGCTGCCAGTTCCTGGACCAGGACCATCTGCCGGGAGAGCCGCAATCCGCCCACTGCGAAGGCGACGCTGGTCAGCAGGACCAGGCCGAGGGGAATCATGGCAATCAGGCTCGCCACCACGCCCACCGCAGCCGTTACCCAGCGGCCGGAACTGAAGGCCCCGGCCCAGCCGCCCGCATCCTGGACCTGCGCGTTCGCGACGAGTACCGCCGTCGGGAGCAGCAGCCAGGTGATGACCTTGAGGACCCTGTCCAGGCCGGCGCGGATCTCCGAAGTGACGAGGGAGAAGCGTTTCGCTTCGGCGGCGAGCCGCGCGGCGAACGTTCCTGCCCCGACCCTGGTTACCACTGCCCGCGCGCTGCCGGCGAGGATCAGCGACCCGGACAGCAGGTCCGCTCCGGCGGATTTGGGTACTGGCTCCGATTCGCCGGTCAGGAGCGACTCGTCTGCCTCGATGAAACCGTTGTCGAGGAGCCGCAGGTCCGCCGAAACCTGGTCTCCGGCGCTGAGCAGGACGACGTCGTCGGGGACCAGGTCCTCTGCCGGGATCCACTGCGGGACCCCATCCCGGATGACCCTGCTGCGGGCGGCCTGGAGGATGGCCAGGCGGTCAAGGGATTTCTTGGCCCGGTACTCCTGGACGATGCCGATGAGGGCGTTGCCCAGGGCGGAGAAGCCAAAGAGCGCGTCCCGCCACTGGCCAAGCACGAACAGCAGAATGAAGCTGCCTGCCACGATGCCGTTGAACAGGGTGAGCACATTGGCCCGGACAATCTCCCACAGGCTGCGGCTGGTGGCGGCAGGTACGTTATTCGTTTCGCCCCTGGCAGTCCGTTCCGCGACCCCGGCCGAGCTCAGGCCAGCTTCTTCAGCCTTGTGATGACGGTGGGGCATGGCGGCTGGGCCAGGACGGCGTGGGCGGTGGACCCCAACAGGAGCCTGCTGAAGCTGCCGCGGCCACGGCTGCCCAGTACCAGCAGCCTTGCCGTGGCAGCGGCACGGACCAGCGCGTCGGCGGGTTCCATGACGGTCTCGAGGACATCGTGCACGGCCAGGCCGGGATAGTCCTGGCGCAGCCCGGCAACGGTCTCGGAGAGGACCACCTGTTCCTGCTCTATTACGTGCCGGGCAAAACTGCCGGAAGGAAGCCCCGCCCTGATCCACCGGTTGGGCCCCGTGAAGGCGTACAGGACCGTCAGCTCCTCGCCCAGCGCATCGGCCTCGGAGGCTGCGAAAGCCACGGCCTGCGTGGCCTGTTCGGACCCGTCGACTCCAACCACGATGCCCCGGCCATCAGCTTTCCCCGGGCCGATGACGGCCACAGGGCAGTCGGCGACAGCTGCCGCCTGCAGCGCGCGGTCCGTCATGGCACCGCGGGATTGCCCGCTGCTGCCCAAAACCAGCATGGCCGCTTTCCCCGAATAGCGGCCCAGGGAGGCGCCTATGCTGCCCTCCAGCATTTCGTGCGAGACCTCCAGGCCTGGTTCCTGGCTGCGGATCCGGTCGGCGGAGTTCTTCAGAAGGTCCTCCCCGGAGGTGCGCAGCACATCGATGTAGGGGAGCGCCTCGAGCGCTTCGCCCGCCATCCAGTGGTCATCCAGGACGGAAAGAAGCACCAGCGGCAGCCGGAGCCGGGCGGCGCGGGCAGCAGCCCATGCCAGGGCTGCCCGGGATGCTTCGGACTCGGAGACGCCGACGGCGATGGGCTTGGTGGTATCCATGGCTGACCTTCCTTGGGGGTGCCTGGGTGGGTATGCCGGGGTGGGTATGCCTGCGTATGGTGGCCGGAAAAGTCAGCGTTCGCCGTCGGGTTCCTGCGGAGCCCAGCGGGACGGGGGAGCGATGACGAATCGCCTCCCGGTGACTTCGGCGGGGGTGACGCGGACCAGCCGGTCCTTGGTCCCGGCCTGCCAGGGAGACAGCCGGCCGTCGCTGGCCTCCCGCTGCGATGCGGCGTCGTCCGCCGCCCCGGTGCGGCCCTTGACCACCACGCTCCAGGCGATGGTGCCGTACTGGTTGAATCCGTCGGCCTCCAGGGATACGGGCTGGCCGTCCGCCAGCGAATCCAGCGTGGTTCCCTCTCCGGTGCGGATGAGCACCGTGCCGTTGCTCGGAACAAAGTTGACCGGAAGGATTTCGACCGTGTTCCCGTGCGGGAAGGCGATCCTGCACACCGGCGTCGACTGCAGGTATTTCCAGCAGTCATGAACGCCCAGAATTTCCGCTTCCGCTTCCACAGCACCTGTATCCATGGCCGTAGCTTAGGTCCGGGAATTCGGCGGGGGTAGGGAAGAAGGTCCCGGTGTGTGAATTGTGCGGGCTCCGGGCATTCCCCGGCCCTTGATCCTCTCCTAGGATGGGGCTAAGCCCTCTGTTGCGTGCCCAGGCGCAGCCGGGTCCTCCGGGGATGCATCACCCTGGACGCTGCACAGCTGCTGGAAGCCCGCAATGGCGCGGGCCGCTTCAACAGGAGGTGGAACGTGAGTACTGAACCGTGGCGTTCTCCAATGCGGGAGCGCGCCGAAGACCTCCTTCGCGACTTTGTCTCCCGCGCCGACGAGCTGCTGCAGACCCAGGACAGGATGAACGGCCTGCTGTCCGCCGTCGTGGGCCTGGCCGAAGACCTCAGCCTCGAAACCGTGCTCGACAGGCTGGTGCGCTCGGCCTGCGAACTGGTGGGTGCGCGCTACGGCGCCCTGGGCGTCATTGGTGAGGACCGCAGCCTCAGCCACTTCATCACCGTGGGGATCGACGAGCAGGGCATCCGGTCCATCGGGGACCTGCCCACCGGCCACGGCGTGCTGGGACTGCTGATCCGGGAGCCGCGGCCGCTGCGCCTCCACGACCTCGGCCAGCACCCCATCGCTTCCGGCTTTCCCCAGAACCATCCCCCCATGAAGACTTTCCTCGGCGTCCCCGTGCGGGTTCGCGACGTCGTATTCGGCAACCTCTACCTCACGGAGAAGACCGGCGGGCTGGATTTCACTCCCGAGGATGAGGACCTGGCCGTGGCCTTGGCTGCCGCCGCCGGCGTGGCCATCCAGAATGCCCGCCATTTCGATGACAGCAAGCGCCGGCAGAAGTGGCTGGAAGCCGGGATGGAGCTGAGCAGCCGGCTGATTGTCACACCCAGGCCCGGGGACGCGGAGAACCTGGACCTGGTGTCGGAGACCGCAATGCGGGTTTCGGATTCAGCCCTCGCCGTGATTGCCGCCCCCGCCGGGGATGGCGCCCTGCGCTGCCGTTCGTCGCTGGGTGTCCAGAGCCTGCAGGCGGGCCGGGAGATCAAGGCTTCCGGCGTCGTCGACGACGTCATCAGCACGGGGAAGTCCATGATGGTGCGGGATCCCCAACAGGTCTTCGACGACGGGGTAGTGGAAAAGCTCGGCCCGGTACTGGTCTGCGCGCTGGGCCACAGCGGAAGTGACAACGGCGTGCTGATCCTTGCCCGGCCATCGGGTTCGGGCCCGTTCACCCAGGCAGAGGTGGAGTCCAGCGCGTTGTTCGGCAGCCGGATCGGGTTGGCGCTCGACCTCGCCCGGGTCCACGCCCTCCGTGAACAGAACCTGCTGTTTACGGACAGGGAACGGATTGCCCGCGACCTGCACGACCTGGTGATCCAGCGCCTGTTCGCCGCAGGCCTGAGCATCCAGAGCCTCCGCCGCTACACACCGGACCCGGTGGCCCACGAACGGATCGCCGCCGTCACCGCCGAACTGGATGACACCATTCGGAAACTCCGCGACACCATCTATTCGTTGCGGACCGGCGGCAACCACGAACCGCTGACCGGCCGCATCCTCAAGGTGGCCGAAGAAACATCCCGGGGGTACGCCGTCGTGCCCAACGTCGCCTTCAGCGGACCTGTGGACGACGCCGTCCACGAGGACGTGGCCGGCCACCTGCTCTCCGTCCTGTCCGAAGGGCTGAGCAACGCCGCGCGCCACTCCGGGGCTGCGGACATCCGTGTGGCGGTGACTGCCTCGCCGGATGACGTGGAGCTGGTCATTTCGGACAACGGCCGCGGCTTCGAGGAGCCGGCGCTGACCAGCGGCCTTGCCAACATGCGGCACCGGGCGGAGATGCTGGGCGGCAGCTGCAGCATTGACAGCGAACCGGGCAAGGGGACCCGGGTCCGGTGGTGCGTCGGACTTGCATGACGGGGCCCCGGCCGCGTCAGTGCGCTTCCTGGCTGTTCCTGGTGACGAACACGGCCGCCTGTGTCCGGCGTTCGAAGCCGAGTTTGGCCAGGATGGATGACACGTAGTTCTTGACGGTCTTCTCGGCCAGGAACAGCTCTTCACCGATCTGGCGGTTCGTCAGGCCCTGCCCCACCAGCGACAGCACCTTCTTCTCCTGCGCGCTGAGACCTTCCATCCTCGGGTCCGTCGGGGTCCGGGCCAGTCCGGAGACAATCCGTTCCCGCACCCCGGGTTCGAACAGGGAGGCGCCGGTGGACGCCTTGCGGATACCGGCCAGGAGGTCATCGCTCCTGATCTGTTTGAGGATGTAGCCCGCCGCTCCGGCCAGGACGGCACCCCGGATGGCCTGTTCGTCGTCGTAGCTGGTCAGGATCAGGCAGTTCAGCCGCGGATCGAGGGAGCGGACGTCGCGGCAGACCTCGATGCCGGTGCCGTCAGGCAGGCGCCCGTCCAGGATGGAGATGTCCGGCCGAAGCGCCGGGATCCGGCGGGTGGCCTCGGCGGCCGATCCGCTTTCGCCCACCACCACGAATCCTTCACCTTCCAGCAGGTCTTTCAATCCCTGCCGGACAAGTTCGTGGTCGTCGAGGATGAAGACGCGAAGCGGTTCCTGCGGATTTGCAGCTTCCCCCGAGCCAGTCTCAAGCCTTTGCACGTTACGCTCCCATTTTCATAAGGACCACACCTGCACCCGCTGCGCTGTGCGGGCAGCCCCCGGGAGGGGCAAGTACCATTCTTGCGCCCGCGGTGCGTGGATGTAAGGGACCAAAGTCGGAAACTGCCTGATCTTGCTGCCGCGGCCCGGTGACCAAAGGCCCTACAAAGCCGGCTGCTCCTTCAGCAGGGTTGGAGCAGACGTGCATCGGCGAAGGGAACGGAGCCCACCATGGAAGCCGGCGGAGGGCAGCCCAGGATCATCGTGGGCGTGGACGGATCGGGTGCCTCGCTCCAGGCCCTGCGGACTGCGCGCGCCCTTGCCGGGCCGCTGGGTGCAGCAGTGGAGGCGTGGGCGTGCTGGGATGTTCCCGCCGGTTTTGGGATTTACCTGGCCGTTGGCATCGAGGGATTCGAGTTCGCGGCGAAGCAGGCACTCCAGCAAGCGCTCACTGATGCCTTCGGGGCAACGGTGCCGCCGGAAATCCGTGGGCGGCTCCTGCGGGGCAGCGCAGCGCACCTCCTGATTGAGGGCAGCAGGGAAGCTGCGCTGCTGATTGTTGGCCGGCACGGGCATGCCGGCTTCGTCCCGGGCCCGGTGAGTTCCGCCTGCGTAAGCCATGCCCACTGCCCGGTCTTGGTGGTTCCGGCCCGGGCAGCAGCGTCCGACGGCGGGCGCTGACCTGCGTCACGTTCCGCACCGTCCTGTTCCGCATCGTCCTGTTCCGAACCGCCGTCGCGCCTATTTCGCGGGCTGCTCCGGCGTGTGCACCACCAGCACCGGGCAGTGGGCGTGGGCCACCAGCGCCGAACTGACCGAGCCCAGCAGCAGCCCGCCAAAGCCGCCGTGCCCACGGCGGCCCACCACCAGCAGGTCAGCGTCGCGGCTGGCTTCGATCAGTGAATCGCGGGGGTGTCCGCGGACAAGGCTGGCCACGACGTTCGACGGCGTTTCGTCACCATAGGCGGTACTGACCGCCTCATCGAGGATCTGGCCGGCCCGCTCCTCGAATCCTTCGATGCCCATCAGCATGTAGCCGGAGTAGGCCTGCGGGTAATCCCAATAGGCGTGCGCCTCGACTTTGGCGCCGAGCGGCACCGCCAGGCGCTGCGCCTGCCGCAGCGCCTCGATGGAGGCCTCCGAGCCGTCGACTCCCACGACGATCCGGCCGAACGGTGCTCCGGCAGAACCCATCTCAACTCCTTCTGGTGCGGTCATGTCCATCTGCTGCACTGGCCGGGCCGGCGGCTAGGCCTGGGGCGTTGTACCCGTTCCGGGTACAGGGATTTCCTGCCTCACCGGTTGGACTGCCGGCGGCGGCGCTTCCCCGGGTCCCTGGTCGAGCCGGAAGGGCGGATATTCGTCCCGCATCAGTGCCGTGTAGGCCATGACGCGGTAAATCCAGCGGTTGATGCCCAGGATCAGGTCGAACAGCGGACGCAGGTAGCGGCCTGTGAAGAGGAGCGCCACTACGGCCACCAGGACCAGGATCCCCAGCAAGGAAATCCCGGTGCTGCGCTCATACGTGGTTCCCAGATCCGTGGTTTCCGCCCGCCACGTCCAGGCGGTGCCGGCCAGGGCGGCCACGATCAGCAGGTGCGGAATGGCCAGCAGCCACCACTTGACCAGCACCAGGCCCCGGGAAAGCCGCTCCGGATAGTCCACATCGAAGTCCGCCGGGTAGTCGGTGTGCGCCAGGGTGAACGGCGGATAAAGGTCCGTCCCGGCGGCGGCATAGGCGTAGAAGGCCACCCTCCAGTTCCAGCGCATCACCCCGACATTGAAGTTGAAGAGTGCCCTCGGGTAGCGGCCGGTGAAGAGGATCGCGAACCCTGCCACTATGGTGGTCACTGCGAAGGCAAACCATAGGAAGACCAGCACAACGAAGTGGGGAATGGCCAGGAACCACTTGACCAGCCACAAGCCCCTCGACAGCCCTGGGTCCAGCTCACCGAAGAGCCGCGCCGGGTAGGGGGCCCGGTCCGCCAGTTCTGCCAGGTGCTGCGTGGACTGCTGCGGCTGCGCCGGAAGCCCCGGCGCACCCGGCCCCCGGGCCGGCGGGCCGGTATGGCGGCCCAGGCCCATGGCCCCGAAGACCAGCAGCGGAACACCGATCACCAAGGCAATGGCGCCGCCCACCAGCAGGCCCGTGGCGGCCGGCCTGATCAGGTCAGACCGGGCCCCGGCCTGCAGCGTTGCAGCCACGCCCTGGCTGGCATCGGCATTCATCAGGACAATCGACCAGTTGCCGGCGGCAAGGTCCCACGTTAACTCCTGTTCGCCGGGGCCGGTTGCGGACGCGGCCCAGAACGTCTGCTGGGCGGGTACGGCAGGAACGGCGGTTCCCGGTATGTCACGGTACTCGGCCCGGAACGGCTGCATCTCGACGTCGAGCAGTTCCGAATGGTAGACGCCGGACAGATACTTCTCGACGTCGGACTGGGACGCGATCCCGATGAAGACGTCCTTGGCCGGGTCCACGGGGGCAGCCCGCAGCCGCAGGGTCCCCAGGTCGAAGGGGAGGCGGGGCGGAACGCCCTCGCCGATGGCATCGAGCCGGGGCGAGGTCAGCGCGTGGGATGCGACTGACAGCCGGGCCGTGCCGGAGGTAAGGAAACCGTCACCCTGCGCGGACCCCACCGCCATGGCTACGGCGCCGCCGGCGAGCGCTGTGAGGCCCACCAGCGAAAGGAGGATCCCCAGGATGAGCATGATGATTGCTGCGGTTTTTCTCATGGTGTCGCCCCCGGAACTGATGGTGCGGACAATGTGGTTGGCGGAATCCGGCCCCCTGCCTGGCCGGTTTCCGTTGCCGGTCAGGCCTTGTTCTTGCCGGCCTGGATCCGGGTGATGACAGTGGGGCAGGGAAGGTGCTTGAGCACCCCGTGGGCAGTGGAACCCAGCAGCAGCCGCTTGATGCCGCCGCGGCCGCGGCTTCCCACCACCAGCATCCTTGCTCCACTTGCCGCGTGGACCAGCGCGTCAACGGGGTCCCGTTCGGTGTCCAGCACCCGGTGTACCTTCAGGTCGGGGTAGTCCTCCTCGAGGCCCGCCACGGTTTCAGAGAGGACCACGCGTTCTTCTTCGGAAACCATCTCGGCAAGGCTCGCCGGGGCCAGCCCCGCATCCGTCACGGGGTCGGGCATCCTGACAGCATAGACAACGGTGAGCTCATCGCCCTCCCGGTCGGCCTCTGCAGCCGCGAAAGCGACAGCCTGCGTAGCCTCCCGGGAGCCGTCGATTCCCACCACCACGCCGGACCGTCCGGCAAGGTCCTGCGTTCCGACGACGGCCACCGGCACCTTGGCGGAGGCCGCAACCTGCAGGGCCCGGTCTGCCAGTGTCCCGCCCAGGTGCCCGGAGCCGGAACCGATCACCAGCATTGACGCCTTGCCCGAGTACTTGGCCAGCGAACCGCCCACGCTCCCGGTCAGGAGCCGTGTGGTGACAGTGGCCGGTGTTGCTCCCCGGACGCGCCCTGCCGCAGTTTTCAGCAGTTGGTCGCCCGCCTCCTCCAGTACGCCGAACCAGGGATAGGGCTCGGCCACCCAGCGGTCGTCCACCACGTGGAGGACCGCCAGCGGTACCCCGGCCTTTTCGGCCCGGTGCGCGGCCCACAGCACCGCCGCCTGGCTCTGCGCAGAGTCGTTGGTGGCAACGGCAATCGGTTTACGTGATGTCATGGCCGGTTTCCTGGTCTTTCGTGCGGAGTTGTGGGCTGACTCAGGAGGCGGTGGCAGCCCCCAGCGTTGCGCGGCGACAGCACGTCTCCTTCCGTATAAGAGTGGCCGCCGGACTCCCGCCATCTGTAGGGCCGAAAGTCACGGCTATCGGGGGACGGTTCCCACCCGCAGGGGTGCTCAGTATGCTTACTATTGTCTGGCGGTACCGTTCTGCGCTGCATCAGACCGGGTGCAGCCCCAAGGAAAGGCGTGACCATGAGTGAACAGAACCTTCCGGAGGATGGCCTGGAAGTCGTTGACGAAAATGACGTGCTGCTTGATGAAACCCCGGGAAGCGCGGCGTCACAGGAGCTTGACCCCGTACACGGCGAACCGGACAGCTATCCGGGTGCGGCCGAGAACAATCCGGACCGCTGGCAGGAGGACCCGCTGCTCCAGGGAGAAGCCGGCCAGTGAAATCCACTGAACTCCTGCAGGACGCCTGCGTGCGTATCAGCGATGCAGTGGTTGAGACGCTCAAGAGCCCGGATGGGACCCTCCGGTGACCCTCGGCGTCCGGCTTGTCAGTACCCTCGCCGACTGCCTGCAGCACGTGGGCCAGGCAACCTACGCAAAAGGCCTGGCGGCCGCAGGTCACGGCAGCGGCCGTGCGTGAACTGGTGGTCCTGGGCACCGCATCGCAGGTGCCCACCCGTACCCGGAACCACAACGGGTACCTGCTGCGCTGGGACGGGGAGGGGCTGCTCTTCGATCCCGGCGAAGGAACACAGCGCCAGATGATCCACGCCGGAGTTTCGGCAACGCAAGTCACCAGGATCTGCCTCACCCACGTCCACGGCGACCACTGCTTCGGACTCCCGGGCGTGCTGTCCCGGATGGTGCTGGACGGCGTCAACCACCCGGTCCACCTGCACTACCCGGCCTCCGGGGATGCTGTGGTGCAGGCGCTGGTCTCCGTCAGCACGCCCGGCCTGGACCTGAGGCTCCATCCCCACGGCGCCGCCGGCGAGGTGGCGGACGGCCTCCATATCCGGCCGCTCAAGCACCGGATCGAAACATACGGCTACCGCCTCACCGAGCCGGAGGGTCACACGTTCCTGCCCCACCGCCTCGCGGCAGCGGGCATCGCCGGGCCGGACGTCGGCCGCCTTTGGCGCGAAGGTACCCTTGACGGCGTCGGACTCGCCGATGTCAGCGTTCCGCGCCCCGGGCAGCGCTTCGCGTTCGTCATGGACACCGCCCCCTGCGACGGTGCCGAAGACCTTGCCGACGGCGCCGACCTCCTGGTCGCCGAGTCCACGTTCAGCGACCACGACGGCGGTCTGGCGGAGGAATACCGCCACCTCACCGCCGGGCAAGCAGGCGATTTGGCGCGGCACGGGAGCGCACGGACGCTGGTGCTCACGCACTTCTCGTCCCGGTACGGCAACGACGTCACCCTCCTGGCCCGGCAGGCGTCCGCCCGCGCCGGGGGCGCCACCGTGATCGCCGCCGATGACCTCCAGCGCATCCGCCTTCCGAACCGCCGCGAGGGCCTGCAACGGCCGCCGCGGGGATAGGGTTTAAACCATGACCGCTGCTGCAGAATCGATTGTCGCCCTGGGCGGCCGCTTCGCCCGCGAACTCAACGAGCTGGCGGTGCCCTGGGAGGCGGAGGAAGCCCCGGACCCCAGACTCCTGGTACTCAACGAACCGCTCGCCGCGGAACTGGGGCTCGACCCCGCTTATCTGGGTTCGGAGGAGGGGGTGCGGTTCCTGCTGGGCAACCACGTCCCGGAGGGTGCCACGCCCGTGGCCCAGGCCTACGCCGGGCACCAGTTCGGTGGCTACTCGCCCCTCCTCGGTGACGGCCGCGCGCTGCTGCTGGGTGAGCTGGAGGATGCCCGCGGACGGCTGAAGGACCTGCACCTGAAAGGCTCCGGCCGCACGCCGTTCGCCCGCGCCGGGGACGGCCGTGCCGTCGTCGGGCCCATGCTCCGCGAATACGTGGTCAGCGAGGCCATGCACGCCCTCGGCATCCCCACCACCCGTTCCCTCGCCGTCGTGGCGACAGGACGGCAGGTGCGCCGGGATGACATGCTGCCCGGCGCCGTGCTTGCCCGGGTGGCCGGCAGCCACCTGCGGGTGGGCAGTTTCCAGTATGCGCGGGCCACGGAAAACACGGAACTCCTGCGCCGGCTGGCGGACCATGCCATCAGCCGCCACTATCCGGATGCCGCCGCGGAGGAGAACCCCTACCTCGCCCTGTACCGGGCCGTGGTGGCGGCGCAGGCCTCGCTCGTGGCGCAGTGGATGCTGGTGGGGTTCGTCCACGGTGTGATGAATACAGACAACATGACCATCTCCGGTGAAACGATAGATTACGGCCCCTGTGCCTTCATCGACGGATTCAACCCGGCCGCCGTGTACAGCTCCATCGACGTCGGTGGCCGGTATGCGTACGCCAACCAGCCGGTCATGGCCGAATGGAACCTGGCCCGCCTCGCCGAAGCCATGCTGCCGCTCATCGACGAAGACCAGGAGGCGGCGGTTCCGGTGGCCGTGGAGGCGCTGGGCGGGTTCCGGCGGCACTACAGTGCGGAGTGGTTTGGCGGCATGGCCACCAAGCTGGGCCTTGTTGCGGGGAAACCGGAAACGGCGGCAGCCCAGGAGGTCTCTGACCTGGTGGACGGCGTCACCGGCATCCTCAAGGACGACCCGGTGGACTACACGCTCTTCTTCAGGAACCTGGCCAAGGCTGCCCGGGGTGACAGCCGTCCTGTCCGTGGGATGGTCATGGACCTGGCTGTGTACGATGCCTGGGCCGAACGCTGGCAGAAGCTGGGGCCGGATGCCGGGCTGATGGACAGCACCAATCCCGCGTACATTCCGCGGAACCACCTGGTCGAAGAGGCGCTGGCAGCGGCTACCGGCGGGGACCTGGATCCACTGCACGGCCTGCTGGAAGCGGTGACTGCGCCGTACAGCGAACGCCCCGGCCTGGAGCGGTACGCCGAGGGCGCCCCGGAGGACTTCGGGACGTACATGACCTTCTGCGGCACCTGAACCTGGCAACCAAGCAAAAGGGCGGTAACCGGGATATCCCGGCTACCGCCCTTTTTGCAGCTCTATGAGCTGGACGCTACCTGCTCAGCAGGGCTAGGCGACCCGTACGTAGGAGGCTGCACCAACCCAGCTGACGGAGTGCACCTGGGTCTGGCTGCCGTTGACGCCGCCGCTGACCATCTGGCCGTCACCGGCGTACACGCCGACGTGGCCGGCAGAGATGACCAGGTCACCCGGGGCGGGAGCGCCCACCACGGTGCCGTACTGGAAGAACTGGCCGGGAGCCAGGTCGCCTACTGACTTGCCGACGGCTCGCAGGGCCTTCTCCACCATGGCGGTGCAATCCTGGGTGACGCCAACCTGGCCGTAAGCGTTGGCGAGGATGGCGGCGCCGGTGCCCGAGCCGGTAGCCGCAGGCGTTGCGGAGGCGTAGCCGAGGTTCATGCCGGTGTTGGCGGGAGCCGCGCTTGCGGTCTGCACCGGTGCTGCTGCCGGAGCGACAGCCGGAGCGGCCGGGGCTGCGTATCCGGCGCCGGGGATGGCAATCTGGTCGCCCGGGTAGATGATCGAGGAAACGTCGAGGCCGTTGGCTGCCAGGACATCGTTCAGGCCAACCCCGTTGGCGGACGCAATGGCGCCCAGGGTGTCGCCGGAAACAACCGTGTGGACGTTGCCGGCAGCGGCGGCGGGTGCAGCGGCTACGGGCGCGGCAGGAGCCGAGTATGCCTGGACGTTAGTGGTTTCGGTGCTGTCCGGGCCGGTCACGCCTGCATGTGCCGGAGCTCCGACGCCGAACGCAATGCCGGATGCTGCGGCTACCGCCAGTGCCGGGCGTCCGAAGGTCCGGGCCTGGGCCTTGGCCGTCACGGCCAGGCCCTGCAGTGCGATGGAGCCGGCCGGAGTAGCACGGTGACGGGCGGTGGTGAAATTTTTGGACACGGTTGATCGCCTCTCCCATGCCTGCGGGGTGAGCTGTCGGGTTCGGGCTGGAGATGCCCGGCCGGTAGCGCACTTCGTCAGGGACGGAAGGCGATATCGACTTAACCCCAAGGCTTCAATGAAGCCGCGGAAACTTGGTTCCCCCGTCCCTGCCAGCTGGAAAGCGATTGAATCCCGGTTCAGCGGCAGGGCTCGGCAAGCTGAGGGGAATGTCCCGCTTGGGAGGGACACGTGTACGACCATAACCCGACGTTCACCCGATTGTCACATTTGGATAACATACGAGGCGGTCCTCTCGGATGGGGCCACCGTCCGGAGGGCAGCCCGGCACGCCGCCGTGACCTCGGATGATGCCCGGTGCCTAGCCGGTCTGGCAGGCCTCCGTAACAAAGTCATAAAGTTGCGCACGCAACGGACCGTCCGCAGCCACTTTCAGGACACCTTCCCGGCTCCCGACGGCAACGGTGAGGGGCAGCAGGGTACCCACTTTGTCTTCCGCCACAGCGTGCGGATCGCACCGGGCGGGACGCACCCGCAGGGCCAGGACCGTGCCGGGTTCCCCCGACCGGACCGTCACGTTCCGAGGCCACGGCTCAGCCCCAGGCCCGGGCCCGGCCTCCGCCAGCAGGGGAGTGCCGCCCACGCTGTGCAGCGTGAGGGACGGAGTCTCTCCGGGAACCGTCTGACGTGGGCTGACGCGAAGGCGGACGACGGCGGTGCGGCCGTCCGCCGCTACCTCGAGTTGCGGGTCCAGGCTTAGCCCGGCCACCTTCGCGGCGTCGGCGGCCAGGCAGAGCTCGGTATTGTTGCGCGGCAGCACGCCGAAGGGATCCGGAGCCTGGAGGGTCAGCGTGGCCGGTTGCTGTCCCGCCGCAGAAACGGAAACCCTGGCGCTGGCCTGCGAGGATGCCGATGCCGGGGCGGCGCAGGCCGGGGGTGGAAGCTGTGCGGGCACGCTCTTGGGCTGGTGCGGCGGAAGCTCCAGGCCGCCCGCTTGTGGCGTCCACTCGATGTCCCCGTCGAACAGCGCGGAACTGACCCGCGCCAGGTCCACCGTCAGGGGACCGTCAGTGGTGTTGGTGAGCTGGAGCAGGATGGCGTGCTGCCCGTACTGGTCGCGGGACTGGTTTACCTCGATGGTGACCGGTCCGGGGGCGGCGGCAGCGGGGGACGCTGCCGGGGTGGGCTGCTGCGGGGTGCAGGCCGATACCGCCAGTACTGCTGCGGTCAGGAACGGCAACCGCAGGCGGGCGGGTGCCCGTCCTGCTGTCCGTGCGGAGGCAGGGCCGCGGCGGATTGCTGTGGTGCTTGGTGTGCTGGCGCCGGCCATGGGCACAGTCTAGGGCTGTGGCGCGGCTTCCGTCTCTGCTGGATAACAATCCACAGCAGTAAAGGTTCAACCTGTGGTTGAGGCCGTAGGCTACGGGACTATGTCCCTGTTTGTTACCAAACTGAAGTCCCCGGTGCTCGGAGGACTTCTGGCGTGTGCCCTGCTGGGCGCGGCCCTGGTTCCGGCGTCGGCCGCCGACCTCCCGCCGGAGGGGTACCCCTCCTGGGAGGACGTCCGGGAGGCCAGGGAGTCTGAAGCGGGCACAGCGGCCGAGATCACCCGGATCGGCAGCCTCCTCGCCGGTTTGCAGGCGGATGCAGAAACACTTGGCGGCGTGGCCGTGACCGCTGCGGCGGACTACGCCGCTACCGAGGCGGCACTCGCTGCAGCCAACAGCAGGGTCGAAGCCCTGGCGGCGCAGTCGGCAACTGCCAGCGGGGAACTCCAGGCGCACCGCAGGGAGATCGGCGCCCTTGCCGTGCAGTCCTACAAGACGGGTGCAACCACGGCTGGATTCTTCATGGCCCTGGACGCCCTTGAGGCCGGCAGCGTCCACGGACTCAACATGGTGGAGCTGGTGGGCGCGAAGACAGCCGGCCTGGTGGACCGGGCGGCGTCCGCCGCGAAGGTGGCATGGTCCCTGGGTGAGCAGGAGAAAGCCGCACGGTCCGAGCGGGAAAACCTGGCCAGGGAGGCCGGAGCCAGGCTTGCCGGGGCCAGGTCGGCGCAGGACGCGGTAGCCCGCCACATCAGTGAAGAGAAGCAGCACGGCGGGGAACTCACGGCACAGCTGGCCTCACTCAAGGGAACAACCGCGGCCGTTGAGGGGGAGTTCCGGCAGGGCCAGGCCGCCCTCGCCGCCTATGAAGCATCGCAGGCGGCGAAGCGTGCCGCCGCCCGGGAACAGGCCCAACGGGACTCGGATCGGGCAGCGAAAGCCGCAGCGGACGCCCGCGTGGAGGTACCACCGCCCGCGCCCGGTGCGCCGCCAGGAGCTGCCGGTCCCGCTCCGGCGAACCCGGATCCTGTGAAGCCCGCCCCGGTGAACCCGGCCCCGCCGCCCGCACCGCCGGCCCAGCCGGTGCCGCCGCCCGTCGTCGTACCGTCGGTTCCCGGTGGTGCCGTCAACGATCCTGCCGGAGCGAAGAGCTATGCTGCCGGACGCCTGGGCGCCTACGGCTGGGGCCAGGACCAGTTCCTGTGCCTGGCGCAGCTGTGGACCAAGGAGTCCAACTGGCAGACCACGGCCACCAACCCCTACTCGGGTGCCTACGGGATCCCCCAGGCCTTGCCGCCGGGGAAGTACGCGAGCGCCGGCAGTGACTGGCTGACAAGCTACCGGACCCAGGTCGACTGGGGGCTGGGATACATCCGCGACAGGTACGGTTCGCCCTGCGGAGCCTGGAGCCACTCGATGGCGAACAACTGGTACTGACGCAGGACTAGGCTTTTCCCATGGCTGACTACGAACGCTTCCGGCTGCTGCTCGAAGAGGAGCGGCAGCTGAAACTGGCCCTGCTGCCGGCGTTGCGGGCGGACATCGCCGCAGCCAACTCCGCCCGCCAGGGAGCCAACGTGGACGACGAACACGATCCCGAGGGTGCCACCATCGCCTTCGAGCTGTCCCAGGCCTCAGCGCTGCTGAACCAGAGCTCAGCCAGCCTGGACCAAGTGGAAGCGGCCCTGGCCCGGATCGCCGCCGGAACGTTTGGCAGCTGCGCCGTCTGCGGCCTGCCCATCGCCGAAGGCAGGCTTGAGGCCCGGCCCTGGACGCCGTACTGCATCGAGCACGCAGCCGCGGGGCGCTCGTGACCACCGGTCCGGACGCCGTCGCCGAGGCGGCAGGTTTCATCGACCGCACGCTGCAGAACGAGGGCGCGTGGTACCGCGCGGACGACGTCGGCAGCAGGTTTGGCGGCGTCCTCGGCTCTTACGGTTCCTCAGTGGGCGCGGTGCGCGGGACCATCCGCGACGCCCTCCGGAAGTTCAAGGACCTGGACCACGACGCCGTGGTCCAGCTTGCCTCGGAACTGTGGGGCCAGCCGAAACCGGGCGCCCGGCCGGTCTTCGAACGCCGCCAGGCCGCGGTGGTGCTGCTCCAGTCGCGGGTGGACCTGCTGCGGCACTCGGATCTGACCCGCGTCGAGGGATTCATCCGGTCCGCGCATGCACCTGAACTTGCCGGTCCGCTCGTCACCGACGTTCTGCGGCCGCTCCTGGGCAGGCTGGAGCACCGCAACCGGCAACGCGCGGAAACCGTACTGGCCCGCTGGGGTGCCGACCCGGACGCCCACCTGCGGGCGGCAGCAGCAACACTGTCCCACCACAAAGGAGAATGACGATGGACGAGCCCTTTAATCTCGAGCGTTTCGTTGCTGCCCAGGACGGCGGAACCTATGACCAGGCGGTGGCGGAGCTCCAGCTCGGGAACAAGACGGGCCACTGGATGTGGTTCATTTTTCCCCAGATCGCAGGCCTGGGGCAGAGCGCAACGTCCCGCAAATACGCCATTGCCTCCCTGGCGGAAGCACGGGCCTACCTGGAACATGACGTGCTGGGCCCGCGGCTGCTTGAGTCTGCGCAGGCCCTGACCCACCACGCCGGGCGCTCCGCAGAGGACATCCTGGGTGGCATCGACGCCCGCAAGTTGCGGTCGTCCATGACCCTGTTCCTCCGCGCCGCGCCCGGCGAGACGGTGTTCAAGACGGTCCTCGCCCAGTTCTTCGACGGCCAGCCGGACGGGTCCACCGACTCGCTGCTCGCCGACCAGGACGCGGAATAGCCGCTACGGTGTGGGGCTGCCGCCGTTGACGTTCAGGGTCTCGCCCACCACGTAGCTGGATTCCGGCGATGCGAGGAACACGTACGCCGGCGCCAGTTCGGCCGGCTGCCCGGCGCGGCCCAGGGGAGTGGACTGGCCGAACTCCGGCAGTTCCTCCTTGGGCTGTCCGCTGCTCACCTGCAGCGGCGTCCAGATGGGTCCCGGCGCTACGGCGTTGACCCTGATGCCCTTGGGCGCCAGCTGCTGGGCCAGGCCCTTGGTGAAGTTGTTGATGCTGGCCTTGGTGGTGGCGTAGTCCACCAGCGTGGGCGAGGGGTTGTACGCCTGGATCGAGGTGGTGTTGATAATGGTTGAACCGGCCGGCATGTGCGAAAGGGCCGCTTTGGTCAGCCAGAACATGGCGTAGACGTTGGTCTTAACCGTGTGGTCGAACTGTTCGTCGGTGATGTCCGCCAGGTCCTTCTGGGCCACCTGCTTGCCGGCGTTGTTCACCAGGATGTCCACACTGCCCAGGACGGCCACGGCGGTGTCCACCACTTCGCGGCAGACTGCAGGATCCTTGAGGTCGCCGGGCACCTTGATGGCCTTGCGTCCGGCTGCTTCGATGATCCCCGCGATCCTGGCCGCGTCCTCTTCCTCCTGCGGCAGGTAGGACAAAACGACGTCGGCACCTTCCCGGGCGAAGGCGATGGCTGTTGCCGCCCCGATACCGGAGTCGGCGCCGGTCACGATCGCCTTGCGGCCTTCCAGCCGCCCCGTGCCGCGGTAGGTTTCCTCGCCGAGGTCGGCCTTGGGAGTCAGTTCGGCGTCCAGGCCGGGTTCAGGCTGGTGCTGCTTGGGAGGGGAGATGTGCTCGTAGGCGGTGACCGGATCGCGGAATGTGTACTGGTCTGTCATGGTTTCCTCCTGCTGGTACGGCTGGATTCCTGAAGCTAAGCATGCTTAGGTTTCCAGCCTAGGCACCCGGGGGCCGGCTGCCAAGCCGGGCTAACCCCGCTGTACCTCCACCAGGCGCAGCCCGGTGAGCCGGCCGCCGTCAACCACGGCCGTCATGTAGGTACACGCGGGCTGCCGCCGGCGGTCCGTGGGGGATCCCGGGTTCAGCAGCCGCAGGCCCCGCGGCGACGTGGTGTCCCACGGGATGTGGCTGTGCCCGAACACCAGGACATCCGCGTCCGGATAGAGCGCCTCGCAGCGCAGTTCACGGCCTTTCGCCTGGCCGGTCTCGTGCACCATCGCAAAACGGACGCCGTCCAGGGTGACGGCTGCCGTTTCGGGCAGCCGGGCACGGAGGTCCGCGCCGTCGTTGTTGCCGTAGACGCCCACCAGTTGCCGCGCGCGCTGCTCGAATTCATCAAGCAGGGCGGCGTCTACCCAGTCTCCTGCGTGGAAAACCACATCAGCGCGTTCGACGGCGGACCACACCTGGGCGGGCAGTTCCCGGGCGCGCTTGGGGACATGGGTATCGGCGATCAGGAGGATGTTCAGCGGCATGGGGAAATCCTGCCACGGGGACCTGTCCGGCCCCGCCCCGGAGTCGTAATCTGGGGGCTTGGAGGTGAGTGCCATGGAGGCTGCACAGGGCGACCGCATCATTGTGCACGGAAGGACTGTGGGTGCAACGGACCGTCACGGAGTGATCCTGGAAGTCCGGGGCGAAGGCGGCGCGCCGCCGTATGTGGTCCGCTTCGACGACGGCCACGAAACCGTCATGTACCCCGGCGGTGATTTCGCCGTCGACCACGGACACGCCAACTGACTTTCCGCCGCCCTCCGGCGCAGCGGACCTGTCAGACTGGGACGATGGACCACGCATCCGTCGCCGCATCGTCGATTCCGCCTGTCCGCACCGGCCCCCGCAACCCGGGCGATGCCTGGGTGGAAGGGGACCGCGGCCGTTTCTGGGGCCGGTTCGGTGCCGCCGGCGTCCTGGCCTGGGACCCGGCCAGGGGTGTACTGCTCCAGCACCGCGCTGTGTGGAGCCACAACGGGGGAACCTGGGGTTTGCCCGGCGGCGCCCTGCACGAGGGCGAGGACGCGGTGTCCGGGGCGCTTCGCGAAGCCCATGAGGAGGCTGCCGTCCCGGCCGGGCACGTGGATGTGCTGTTCACGTCAGTCCTGGACCTGGGCTACTGGTCCTACACCACGGTGGTGGTCAAGGTCCGCGAGCCTTTCGAGCCTGTGATCAGCGACCCCGAAAGCATCGAACTGCTGTGGGTGCCGCTGCCAGAGGTTGCGGACAAGGAGCTGCATCCCGGCTTCGGCGCGGCGTGGCCCGGCCTCCGGGAGCGGTTGGCCTAGTAGTCCTTGCCGTATTCGGCGTGGACCAGGATGGGCAGGTGGTCCGACTTGCCCCGGGGCAGTGTTTCGACGCTGGTGATGTCCAGTCCCAGGGATGTGGCGAAGTCGAAGTGGCCCTTGAAGACCTTGTAGCGGGTGTAGGTGCGCCGGTTGCTGAGGGACAGGGCGTAGCCGGAATTCTTCATGTGCAGATGCAGGTTCTTGGTGAAGAACGGGTAGTTGAAGTCGCCCACCATCAGCGTCATCAGGCCCTTGCCCATGCTCAGCAATTCGGCGTGGGCGGCGTGGATCTGCTTGCGCCGCAATGAATTCGACGCGGTGAGCGGGGCGGCGTGGAAGGATCCGATGACCAGTTCGTGCTGCGTTTCGTTGTCCATCACACGCGTTCCGATCAGCCGCTCATGGGCCGGCGCCAATACCCGGTCATGCATCGATTTCTGCAGCGCAAAGGACTGGGTGTCCAGGGCCGTGAAGCGGCTGGTCCGGTAATAGATCGCCAGGCCCAGCCGGTTCCCCTTGGTGGCGTCCGCCAGATGGAGCGGGCCCAGGGTTTCCGGCAGGTCCGCCGCATCAACTTCCTGCAGGCACAGCGCATCGATGTCATGATTCCGGGCGAGGGCAAGCAGTTCGCCGCTCGCTGCGTGCTTGCGGAGGTTGTAGCTGATGACGCGCATGAAACACCTCTTCCGAGGGTTGCTGACAGGACCAGTTCCTGAGTCTAGTCCGCGGCCGGACCCTGCGCTCAAACATTTCGCCGCGACCCGCTGGCCGCGATTCTGCGGGCTCCGGATAGAGTTAGTGGCAATTCACTGGGACTTCCTGAAAGGCCACTGTTGACTGACGAGCTCCCCGAACTGGCCGAAGGCAACGCCTACTACCAGGCCCTTGGCGGCGGTCATTTCCGCTCCACCATCCACGCCCAAGGCGCCTGGAACACGCACGAGCAGCACATGGCTCCGGCCTCCGGCCTGCTGGCGGACGCCCTGGAGCGGCTCCAGCCGCGGCCCGGGATGCGGATGGCGCGGCTGAGCTACGAGATCCTGGGCCTGATCCCCGGCGGGGACTTCCACATCGAGGCCACGGTGCTGCGGCCCGGCAAGACCATCGAGATGCTCCAGGCCGAACTCGTGGCCCAGGGCAGGACTGCCATCAGGGCCACCGCCTGGCGGATGGTCACCAGCGACACCTCAGCGGTTGCCGCCGTTGAAGACACCGCCATCCCCGGCCCGGACGACTGCAAGCCCTACGACGGGTCCGCCATCTGGCCCGGCGGCTACATCCGGTCCCTGGAAATGCGGGTGGCGGAAGGACACCGTCCCGGCGCAGGGAAGGTCTGGCTTCGCACGGCGCATCCGCTGACCGATCGCGAAGACAGCGGAGACCTTGCCCGCCTCATGGGGCTGGTGGACACCGCCAACGGCATTGCCGCGCGCGTTCCGCCGGGACCGGACAGCTACGCCTTCCCCAACCTGGACCTGCAGATCCACATGTACCGCCGGCCCGAGGGGGAGTGGCTGGGCCTGGACAACGCCGTATCGTTCGGCCGCGACGGCATCGGCCTGACATCAACGGTCCTGCACGACCTGCAGGGCCCGTTTGGCAGGGCTGAACAGATCCTCACCCTGCGCCAAACCTAGGCGCCGGCCCCATGGCCGCCACGCCCTTCGAGACGTATCGTTAACTGTGTCGTTGTATATCGTTCACGATCTCCAGAGGAGACCCCCATGCGTGGCTCAAACCCGGGATATGGATTCGGCAGCAACAACATCGATGGCCTCTGGCACGCCATCGAGGACTTCCGTTCCCGCTTCGAAAAGCCGGAAGGCACCAGGGCCGGAAAAGGTGAGGTGCGGGCGGCGGTCCTTGCCCTGCTGGCGGAGCGGCCCATGCACGGCTATCAGATCATCCGCGAGATCGAGGAGCGCAGCGGGGGCAGCTGGAAGCCCAGCGCCGGTTCTGTCTACCCCACCCTGCAGTTGCTCGCTGATGAGGGTGTGATCCGGGCCGAGGAATCCAACGGCCGGAAGATCTACTCCCTGACCGAAGCCGGCCGGGACGAGGCTGCCGGGAGCGCCGCATCAAACCCCTGGGCCGGGGCGGGCCCGCAATCCACCACCGGATTCGCTGCCCTTCCCAAGGCAGGCGTCGAGCTGGCCCAGGCCGCCGCGCAGGTGGGGCGGACCGGCACCCCGGAGCAGGTGAAGCAGGCCGTGGCAGTGCTGGACGAGGCACGCCGGCGGCTGTACTCAATCCTCGCCCAGGACTGACGGGGGTGGCTTCCGGCCCTCGCCGGCAGGTGGGCCCGGCTGCAATCCCGGGCCACGTCCGTTCCCGTTACCGCCGCATCCTGCGTTTTGCCGCACGGCACCTGGCGGCGGTGTGGTGGTACGAGCTGCTGCTGCCCCGGATAGGGCTGGCCCGCGTTGCCGAGCGTACCCGTCCGGCCAGGATGCAGCGGTTCGCCCGCCGTTTCCATGCACTGGCCGTGGAGCTTGGCGGCCTCATGATCAAGGTGGGCCAGTTCCTGTCGTCCCGGCTGGATGTGCTGCCGCCGGAGATCACCGAGGAACTCCAGGGCCTGCAGGATGAGGTGCCGCCTGTCGCATTCCCGGCCATCCGCGCCCTTGCCTCCTCCGAGCTGGGCTTCCCCCTTGACGAGGTGTTTGCCAAATTCGAGGAGGAGCCCCTGGCCGCAGCCTCCCTCGGCCAGGCGCACCGGGCGCGGCTGCTGCCCGCCGACGCAGAGGTGGCCGGGGTCAAGGACGTGGTAGTCAAGGTGCAGCGTCCGGGCATCGAGGCGATTGTCGCCGTCGACCTCGCAGCGCTGCGGAAGGTGGGTGGCTGGCTCAGCCACTTCCGGATCGTGGCCGACCGCGCCGACATGCCGTCCCTGGTGGAGGAATTTGCGCAGACCAGCCTGGAGGAGATCGACTACCTTCACGAGGCCGCCAGTGCCGAGCGGTTCGCAGCGGACTTCGCCGGCGATGTTCGGGTCCACGTGCCACGGCCCGCCTGGGAGCGGTGCACCCGCCGCGTGCTCACCCTGGAGGATGTCACTGCCATCAAGATCACAGACACGGATACGCTCCGTGCGGCAGGCATCGACCCCACCGAAGTGGCGCCGGTGTTCGCCTCGGTCATGTTTGACCAGCTGTTCACCAACGGCTTCTTCCACGCCGACCCGCACCCGGGCAACATTTTCGTCACGCCCACCCAGCCCGGCTCCGGCGCCCATCCCTGGAAGCTGACCTTCATTGACTTCGGCATGATGGGCGAGGTAACCCCCTCCACCCGCAGCGGCTTGCGCAAGCTCCTGATCGCCGCTGCAGCCCGAGACGGCAAAGGACTGGTCGCCGCCATCCGCGACGTCGGCGTGCTGGTGCCATCGGCAGACACTGTTGAGCTGGAACGGGCCATGACGCACCTGTTCGCCCGGTTTGGCGGGATGGGCTTTGCCGAGCTCCGCGAGGTGGATCCGCGCGAATTCCGCGACTTTGCGGAGGAATTCGGCGAAGTGGTCCGGTCCCTGCCGTTCCAGCTTCCGGAGAACTTCCTGCTGATCATCCGGGCGATGTCCCTCACCTCGGGGGTGTGCAGCTCGCTGGATGAGCGCTTCAACCTGTGGGACTCGGTAGAGCCCTATGCTGCCCGGCTGCTGCGGGAAGAGGGCGGGAACATCGTTCAGGACGCCGCCCGGCAGGTGGCCGGGGCGGCTGGACTTGCGCTGCGGCTGCCACAGAGGGTGGATGACCTGATTACCCGGATCGGGGAAGGAAGCGTGTCTGTTGCCAACCCCCGGCTGGAGCGGCAGGTGGCAAGGCTGGACCGCACGGCCCGCCGGACGGCGTCGGCCGTGGTCTTCGCCGCGCTGCTCATCGCCGGGGCCGTGGTCCGGGCCGACGATTCCGTACTCGGCACCGTCCTGATGGCAGCGTCAGCGGTTCCGCTGCTCCACGGCGCCTGGGTGGGGCGGAGGGGGCTGTAGCCAGGCGCCCGGCCGGTGGGTCGGGCACCTGTCAGGGCGCACGACGGCGTACCCTAGGTTGGGCCCGTCCGGCACCGCCGCGGCAGGGTCAAAGAACAGCATCATGACGACCAAGGGAGCCCAGTGCCATGGCCCACCACCCTGACTCCGGAACCCTGACCGTGGTCCGGCAGGACGTCTCGCTCGGCGCCGCCCGGGACCTTGAGTTCGGCCTTGAGCTGCTCGCCAGGGCGCGCACCGGAAGCATGGGCCCCACCCTTCGGCTGTACCGCCCCGCGCCCACGGTGGCCTTCGGCCAGCGTGACACCCGGCTGCCCGGGTTTGACGCCGCAGCCCAGGCATGCCGCGACAACGGCTTCGAACCCTTGGTCCGCCGGGCCGGCGGCCGCGCGGCCGCCTACCACCAGGGCACCCTGGTGGTGGACCACATCGAGCCCGACGACGACGCAATCGCCGGTTCCAAAAGCCGCTTCGGCTATTTCGGGGAGCTCTTCGCCGACGCCCTGCGCAGGGTGGGTGTGCACGCAGCCGTGGGGGAAATCCCTGGGGAATACTGTCCCGGCGAATTCAGTGTGCACGGCACGGCCGCGGCTGACGGGTCCCGCATCAAACTGGTTGGCACTGCGCAGCGGGTGGTGGCCGGAGGCTGGCTGTTCAGCTCGGTCATCGTGGTGGAGGACCCCGCACCGATCCGGAAGGTCCTGACCGACAGCTACGCCGCGCTCGGCCTCGACTGGGACCCCGCCACGGCAGGCGCCGCAGACGATCTTGTCCCCGGGCTGACGGTGGAAGCAGTCACGGATGCCCTGCTCGAAACGTACGCGGGCCATGCCACCCTGGCTTCGGCGCCGTTCGGCAGCCTGGGGGCATGACCCGCGTCTACTGGATCTCCAGTGTCTGGGCGCGGCATCGGGCAAGTAATGCCCTAGGCGCCCGCATTGTCCCGGGCTAGGCCGCCAGGCGGTTCTTGACCTCTGCAGCGGACGGATTGGTGGCCGCCGTGCCGTCCGGGAACAGGACAGTGGGAACGGTGCGGTTGCCGCCGTTGATCTGCTCCACGAGCTCGGCGGTGCCTTCCACTTCCTCGATGTTGATTTCGGTGTAACCGATGCCCTGCGCGTCAAGCTGCTTCTTCAGCCGGTTGCAGTAGCCGCACCAGGTGGTGGAAAACATGGTGATGGTGCCGGTTTCGGGAGTGAAATCCACAGGGTTCTCCTCTGGGTTGGGTGAAGGTTTCGTCCGGGACAACGGTAGCGTGCCCGCCGGTATTCCCCGGCGTCCGGACGCCGGGACGCTGCCCGGATGACAGTATGTGGCGCCGATGGCATGCTGGACCCATGTGTGGACGCTACGTAATGGCACGCGCCGTGGGGGACCTCCTGGCAGAATTCGACGCCGAACTGGAGGACGAGGTGAGCATTCCGCCATCGTGGAATGTAGCCCCCACCGATGCTGTCCCCATCGTCCTGGAGCGGTTGGTTGAGGACGGCCCGGGCCCCCGCCAGGTCCGGCAGTTGCACGTCGCCCGCTGGGGCCTGGTTCCTTCCTGGGCCAAAGACCCCGGCATCGGGTCCAAAATGATCAATGCCCGCAGCGAGTCAGTGCTGGAGAAGCCGGCCTTCCGGAAGGCAATCAAGTCACGGCGCTGCGCCGTCCCCGCCGATGGCTACTACGAGTGGAAGCAAGGCCCCGGGAAGTCCAAGCAGCCGTACTATGTGCACCCCGGCGCAGGCAGGGGGCTGGCGTTCGCGGGCCTCTACGAATGGTGGCGCGATCCGTCGGTGCCGGCGGGGGAGCCCGGCCAGTGGCTGCTTTCCACGTCCATCCTGACGGCGGACACCCCGCCGCCGGGCTCCGAATCGACCGTGTTCGGGAAACTGACCGCACTCCATGACCGGGTGCCGCTGCCCATGGACAGGGACACCATGCAGGCCTGGCTTGATCCGCAGGCTGATGACGCCGCCGCCCTGGTGGATATGGTGCGGTCCGGGGTCAAGGATGTGGCCGCCGACTGGCACGTGGAGTCCGTGGGCAAAGAGGTGGGCAACGTCCGCAACAACGGTCCGGAGCTCATCCGGCCCGTGGAGGCTCTCTTCTAGCAGCCCGGACCGCCGGAACCGGAACTCAGACGGTGACCGTCCCGTCGTCGTCCACTGCCCAGGTGGGGTTGTACGCAACTTCCCAGCGGAAACCGTCCGGATCGGAAAAGTACCCCGTGTAGCCGCCCCACGGCTGGGTGACCGGTTCGCCGGTAACTGCAGCCCCGGCGGCCTTCGCCTCGTCCAGGACCCGGTCCACCTCATCGGCGGCATGGACGTTATGGCTCAAGGTGATGCAGGGGACCGGCCCGGGAGCGTCAACCCCGGCCTCGGCGTGCATCTGGCCCGCATCCCACAGGGAAAGCACCAGCCCGTGGTTGGCCTGGATGAAAACGACTTCGCCGGGGACCTCCCGGTGCACGGGCCACCCGAGACCGTCCACATAGAAGGCCCGGGAGGCCGGAACACTGCGGACACCTAGCGAGATGAAGTCGACTCTGGGTTGCATGCTTCGATACTGTCAGAAGATGGCAACAATTCAAGGAAACGACCGGGATGCACTGGCCGACAAGGAACAGCTCGCCGCAGTCCGAATTGCCGTGGATGAGGTGGACGACCAAATCGTCACCCTCATAGCGCGCCGCGAACGCCTGATCAGGATCGCCGGCACCCTCAAGGGTGACGACGCCGAAGTCCGTGCCCCTGACCGCGTGGAGAAAATCATCCAGCATGTCCGCTCGGCAGCCGAGAAGAAGGACATCGACCCGGACATCGTGGAAGCGACGTACCGGGCCATGATCTCCGGATTCATCGAACTGGAGCTCCGGGTCCACCACGAAGACAACGGCTGACCCGCCAGGGCCACCCCTCATTGCCCTGCAGCTGCAACGCTGCGGGGAGCCCTAGAGGTTTTCGTCCACCTTCACGCCGGACTGGAACTGCCGCCCGTCAGCCTCGCTGAAGCCTGTCATCACATGGCCCTTGCCGAGGCCATTGATTGCTGCCATGGGGAAGTTCCCTGTAATGGTGCTGCCTGAATGGCTCACGCCGCCCAGGTCATAGTTCTCCTCACAGTTCTGTTCGTGGTTAAACGAAAAGAAGGCTATGGCCTCCCCGTTCATGAATTCAATGCCCAGCCGCCGCTGGGATGAGTAGTCCGGACTCGCCGCCACAAGACCCACCACATAGGCGCCGGAACCGGGGATGTTGCCGTCTATATCGAACGTGGCCACCAGTGTGGAGTCCTGTGCCTTGATGCTGACTTGTTTGAGGAGTGCGTCAGAGGTGCTCATGCACCCATCCTGCTCCCTGCAGAACTGTCAGTCCACCCCCTGAACCACGATTCTATGCATTGGGTGGAGCCGGGCGTAGACTGGAGTTATTCGAACACATATTCGAATCTTTTCCCCAGTTTGCAGTACCAGCCAGTCCCGGAGGCGCCATGGGCATGTTCAGCGAATCAGTTGATGTTGCCTGCACTCCGGACGGCCTTCCCCAGAGCCTTGTATGGGCGGGGCGTACCTATGACATCTGCGCCGAGCCCCTCCGATGGTTCGAACGCAGGCAATGGTGGGCTGAGGAAAGCAGGGTACCGCTGGGAAGCGGACCCGGGATGGTGGACCACGAAATCTGGCGGATCCAGGTCCTGCCCCAGGCTTTGCCGGGTCACCGGCCCGGCAGCGAAAGCCAACCCATGGAACCACTCACTCTCGACCTCACCCGGCACATCGGCAGCGGCAGGTGGCGGCTGCTGCGCATCCACGACGCCCTTCGACCCAGAACAGCATGAGTTTCACGCACCTGCATGTCTCCACCGCCTTCAGCGCACACTATGGAGTCTCCTGGCCGGAGGAATTGGCCCAGGCCGCCGCTGACGACGGCGCCTCCGCGCTGGCCTGCACGGACCGCGACGGGCTATACGGCACCATTAAGCACCTCAAGGCCTGCATGGCCGCGGGGATAGACCCCATCGTAGGGGTGGACCTTGCAGTGCTGGACGACGACGGCGATCGCCGCACCGAGATCGCTGGACGGGTTGTGGTGCTAGCCAAGGGGCACAACAACGGTGCCGGCTACCGGGCGCTGTGCCGGCTCATCTCAGATGCCCACGCCAGGACGTCAGGCAAGGCGGGGGGTACGGTGCCCGTCGCCGTTACCCGGGCAGAGCTGGCCTCAAGGACCCTCGACCCCCAAACACTCAAACCAGTCCTGGTGGTCCTCATTGGGCCGGACTCCGACGTTGGGCGTGCCATGGGCGGTAGGCGGTACCTGCGTCCGCGCACCCTGTTCAAGCAATGGCTCGATGCCATGCCCACAGGGACAGTGGTGGCAGAGATTGTTTCCCAGCTCAGCGCTCCCGGGTCACCCCTGAGCACCGCCCACGCAGTAAGGATGCTCCGGCTCGCCGAAGAACACCGTGTTCCTGCGGTCCTCACCAATGCGGTCAGGTACTGCGGAGCGGACGGAGCGCCCACAGCTGACGTCCTCGACTCCGCACGCACGCTCAAATCCCTCCCCGAACTGGCCGGCGAACCCCTCCTGCAGCCCACCGGCCAGGGATGGCTGAAAACCTCAGGCCACATGCGCCGGCTTGCCCAGGAAGTCATTTCCGCGGCAGGCTACGGCGCCGCAGACCTCACTCAGCTCCTTGCGCAGACTGAGGCGCTCGCCGATGCCTGCCGGATCGATCCTGCCAGTGACATGGGGTGGAAGCAGCCGGTAGTTCCGGAAGCGTCCATCATCGGGATCGACCAGGACCCCGCCCAGGAACTGGTCCAGCGGTGCCATGCCGGAATCTCCAAGCGCTTCCCGGGGATTTCCGGTACAGCTGAGCAAACCATGCTCACCAGGCTTGAGCACGAGCTGAGGATCATCCGCAACCTCAACTTCTCCTCCTACTTCCTGACGGTGGCTGAAGTCTCCCGGATGATCCAGGACATGGGAGTCCGCGCCGCAGCCAGGGGCTCGGGGGCATCCAGCCTGGTCAACTACCTGATTGACGTCAGCCAGGTAAATCCGCTGCAGCATGACCTGATCTTTGAGCGCTTCCTGTCCCAGGACAGGGCCACCCTGCCGGACATCGACATCGACGTTGAAAGCGCCGAACGCCACAACGTCTACCGCAAAATCTTTGAACGGTTCGGAGCTGAGCGGGTCACGCTGATGAGCATGCAGAACGGATACCGGGCCAGGGGAGCAGTACGCGACGCCGGCCTGGCCCTGGGCATGGACGGCGACGAGGTGGGGGAGATCGCCAAGCAGCTGTGGCGCTTCTCCGCAGGGAAATTCCGGGAAGCGCTCCAGGAAAAACCTGAACTGCGCGAATTCGCCGGCCGTGTGGAACAACGGGACACAGACGGCAACCAGCAACTGGATCTCCTGGTGGACCTGACCGAGCGCCTTGACCGGCTGCCCCGCCATATCTCCATGCACCCCTGCGGAGTGATCCTGGGTGACGCCACCCTGCTGGACCGCACCCCAATCCAGCCCAGCGGGTTGGGGCTGCCCATGAGCCAGTTCGACAAACATGACATGGATCCCATGGGAATGCTGAAACTCGATGTCCTCGGCGTCAGGATGCAGAGCGCCATGGCGTTTGCCGTCCGTGAAATCATCCGGATCCATCCCTCCAAGAGCGACGTTGTGGCAGCCGGGCACCATGCTCCCGGTCCGGAAGGGGCCGGCCCTGACTACATTGCCGCCAACGGTCGGATCGATCTCAACGCTGTTCCGCTGGACGACGAAGCCACGTTCGAACTCATCAGGAGTACCCATACCCTCGGATGTTTCCAGATCGAATCTCCCGGCCAGCGGGAACTGATCGGGAAAATGGCACCCCGGGAATTTAACGACCTCATCATCGATATCTCCCTGTTCCGGCCGGGGCCCATGAAATCAGACATGGTCCGTCCCTTCCTGGAGCACCGGCACGGCTTCGCTCCCGAGGTATATCCCCACCCGGACCTCAAGCCGGTACTCGCCGAGACCCACGGGGTCACGGTGTTCCATGAGCAGATCCTCAAGACCTTCGACGTCATGACCCACTGCGGGCTTGCCCGTGCCGACGAGTTCCGCCGTGCCCTGGGCAATGAAAACCGCGAACCCGCTGTGGAGGAGTTCTTCCGCAAGGCGGCACGCGCCGAAGGGTATGCCCCTGAGGTGGTGGACAAAGTATGGGGAACCCTGAAGGCCTTTGGAAGCTTCGGGTTCTGCAAGGCCCACGGCGCTGCCTTTGCCGTCCCCACGTACCAGTCGGCCTGGCTCAAAACGCACCACCCGGAGGCTTTCCTGGCGGGGCTGTGGGAACACGACCCCGGCATGTACCCCAAACGGTTGCTGGTCGCTGAAGCACGGCGTTTGGGTATCCCCATCCTTCCGCTGGACATCAACCGGAGCAAGGACGAATACCGGGTGGAACGGATCCTCTCCGGAGCCGATTCCGGAAAGCTGGGGATACGGCTCAGCCTGAAAGGTATTTACGGGCTTTCGGGAACGGAACTGAAAAGGATCGTCGCCGGTCAGCCTTTTGACTCGCTCGCGGATCTTCGGTCGCGTTCCAGGATCAGCAAGCCCAGCATCAAGCGGCTTGCCCAGCTTGGCGCGTTCGACTCCCTCCACCGGGAGGCGGGAGGAACTGCCAACCGGGCTGACCTCGTACAGCACCTGCAACAACTCCAGGTCGCAGGAAGCCGGAAGGGCACTGACGTGGTGGAAGGGCAGCTGTCCTTCCCGCTGGGCGATATCGAGTTGCGCAACGTCAAACCCGGGCTGCCCCAACCGACCCTGGTGGAAACCGTCCGGGCTGAACTTGACCTGATGGCTGTGGATGTCAGCACCCACCTGATGGACAGCCACCGCCCAATCCTGGAAAGGCTGGGCGTCACCACGGCCGACAAGTTGCTGGGACTGCGGAACGGAACCGAAGTGCTGGTGGCCGGCGTCCGGGTAGCCACCCAGACGCCACCGATGCGTGGGGGCCGGCGGGTGGTGTTCATCAGCATCGACGACGGTACCGGCTGCATCGATTCAGTGTTCTTCCATGAAGCCCAGGAAAGTGCCGGTCCGCTCCTGTTCGGAACCCGGATGCTGCTGATCCGGGGCACCACCCGCAGGACCGGTCCGAGGGGAATCAGCCTGAGCGCCAGCATGGCCTGGGACCTCGGCAGGCCCGAAACGCTGCCGTTCCCGCAGTCGGAAACTTCCTTTCAGGACGTGGCGCACCCGCTGGACGGCATTGCCAGGAGCCTTGCCATCACCGGTTTCAACGGCTGACCCCGGCTGTCCCGCTGCCGTGTGCCGCGTTGGTCGGCCCTCCGCCGAACCGATAGCATTGACGGTGGCTGGCTGTGGTCCCCGTACGCCGCAAGCTATGAAGCCTCAACTTTGAATAGGAGACACCCGTGTCAGATGCCCAGCAGATCACCCTTCTCGTCGATGGCGAAGAGACCAAGGTGACTACCGGGACAACCGGTGCGGAACTCTTCTTTGAGCGCCGCGATGTTGTCGTGGCCCGCGTTAATGGCGAACTCAAGGACCTGGACCAGGAACTGCCCGAAGGTGCCGAGGTTGAAGGCGTCACCATCGAATCCCCGGACGGACTGAACGTCCTGCGCCACTCCACCGCCCACGTCATGGCCCAGGCCGTCCAGCAGCTGCGCCCCGACGCCAAGCTCGGCATCGGCCCGTACATCACCGATGGCTTCTACTTCGACTTCGACGTCGCTGAACCGTTCACCCCCGAGGACCTCAAAACCCTCGAGAAGATGATGCAGAAGATCATCAACCAGAACCAGAAGTTTGTCCGCCGCGTTGTCAGCGAGGACCAAGCCCGCGAAGCCATGAAGAACGAGCCCTACAAGCTTGAGCTGCTGGGCAAGAAGAACGAAGCCGCCGAGGCAGGCGAAGGCATAAATGTCGAGGTCGGCGCCGGCGACATCACCATCTACGACAACGTTGAGCGCAAGGAAGGCACCACGGTCTGGTGCGACCTCTGCCGTGGCCCGCACCTGCCCAACACCAAGCTCATTTCCAACGCCTTCGCCCTGACCCGTTCATCTTCCGCCTACTGGCTGGGCAACCAGAAGAACCAGCAGCTGCAGCGTATCTACGGCACCGCCTGGCCCACCAAGGACGCCCTCAAGGCCTACCAGGAACGCATCGCCGAGGCTGAACGCCGCGACCACCGCAAGCTCGGTTCCGAGCTGGACCTTTTCTCCTTCCCGGATGAGCTGGGCTCGGGCCTTCCCGTGTTCCACCCCAAGGGCGGCATCATCCGGAAGGAGATGGAGGACTACTCCCGCCAGCGGCATGTGGAGGCCGGCTACGAGTTCGTCTACACCCCGCACATCACCAAGGGCCACCTGTACGAAGTTTCCGGTCACCTGGACTGGTACAAGGAGGGCATGTTCCCGGCGATGCACGTCGACGCCGAGCTCAATGAGGACGGCACCGTCCGCAAGCCCGGCCAGGACTACTACCTGAAGCCGATGAACTGTCCCATGCACAACCTGATCTTCCGGTCGCGGGGCCGCTCCTACCGCGAACTTCCGCTTCGCCTCTTTGAGTTCGGGTCTGTCTACCGGTACGAGAAGTCCGGCGTGGTCCACGGCCTGACCCGCGTCCGTGGCATGACACAGGACGACGCCCACATCTACTGCACCCGCGAGCAGATGAAGGACGAGCTCACCAAGACGCTTACCTTCGTCCTGGACCTCCTCAAGGACTACGGCCTCAACGACTTCTACCTGGAACTGTCCACCAAGGACCCGGAGAAGTATGTCGGCGAGGACGCTGCGTGGGAGGAAGCCACCCGCACCCTGGCCGAAGTGGCCCAGGAATCCGGACTGGATCTCGTGCCGGATCCGGGTGGAGCCGCGTTCTACGGCCCCAAGATCTCCGTTCAGGCCAAGGACGCCCTGGGCCGCACCTGGCAGATGTCCACTATCCAGCTGGACTTCAACCTGCCCGAACGCTTCGAACTCGAGTTCCAGGCCGCAGACGGCAGCCGTCAGCGTCCCGTGATGATCCACCGTGCACTTTTCGGCTCGGTGGAGCGGTTCATGGGCGTCCTCACCGAACACTACGCCGGTGCCTTCCCGGCATGGCTGGCACCCGTCCAGGTGGTGGGCATCCCGGTGGCCGAAACCTTCAACGAGTACATGTTCGACGTCGTCGACCAGCTCAAGGCGGCCGGTATCCGTGCCGAGGTGGACACCTCTTCGGACCGTTTCCCTAAGAAGATCCGCACGGCCAGCAAGGATAAGATCCCGTTCGTGCTGATCGCCGGCGGAGACGACGCCGAAGCCGGCGCGGTTTCCTTCCGGTTCCGTGACGGCAGCCAGGACAACGGCGTGCCGGTGGCAGAGGCAGTCAAGCGGATCACCGAAGCCGTCCGTAACCGGACCAGCTAGCGAACGGAACAGCACCGTGGAGGAGAACACAGGCGCCGGGTATCCAGGGGATGCCGGTGTAACCGACGACTTTGCCCTGGCCGGTGTCCCGGACGCTTTCCAGCGCCTGTGGACTCCGCACCGGATGGCCTATATCAAGGGCGGGCAGCACCAGTTCAAGAACGAGAATGACTGCCCGTTCTGCGTGGGCCCGGGCCGAACCGATGAGGACGCCCTCATCGTGTACCGGGGGAAAACCTGCTACGTCGTGCTGAATCTCTTTCCGTACAACCCCGGGCACCTGCTGGTCTGCCCGTACCGGCATGTCCCGGACTACACGGACCTGACGCTGGAGGAAACTGCCGAATTCGCCGACCTGACCCAGACGGCGATGCGCGTCCTGCGCAAGGTGTCCAACCCGGGCGGATTCAACCTGGGCATGAACCAGGGTGTGGTGGGCGGCGCCGGTATCGCCGCCCACCTGCACCAGCACATCGTTCCGCGCTGGGGCGGCGACGGGAACTTCTTCCCCATCATTGCCCAGACCAAGGCCATCACGCAGACCCTCGATGAGGTCCGGCAGATGGTGGCCGACGCCTGGCCCGGGGAGACTGATGCTGAATAGGCACGCCCGTGGCTTCTTCACTGCGCTTTTCACCCCGCTGGCCCGCTGGCTGCTTCGCCTGGGTGTCTCGCCCGACGCCGTAACAATCATCGGAACCGCTGGCGTCGCGTTGGGCGCCCTGGTGTTCTATCCCCTCGGGCAACTGTTCTGGGGCACGGTCTTCATTACGGCCTTCATCTTTTCCGATGTCCTGGACGGCATCATGGCCCGCATGCAGGACGTCAAGAGCCGCTGGGGCAACTTCCTGGACTCCACCCTGGACCGCGTCGCGGACGGTGCGCTGTTCGCCGGGCTGGCGGTGTGGTTCTTCACGGAAGGGCAAAATACTGCCATCGCCGTGGCGGCCATGGTCTGCCTGGTCCTGGGCATGGTGGTCTCATATGCCCGGGCCAAAGCCGAATCCCTTGGATACACGGCAAATGTCGGCATCGCGGAGCGGGCCGAGCGGCTCGTCTCCGTCTTGGTGGTCACTGGGCTCACCGGGCTGGGCCTGCCGCCGGTGGTGCTCCTCGTGACGCTGGTGCTGCTGGCGCTGGCGAGCTTCACGACGATCGTCCAGCGTGTTTCTTCGGTCCGCCGGCAGGCCCTGGCACAACCGCTTCCCGCGGACGAAACGTAATTGCCGCGGCTGGGCGCCGGGGGACTACTATAAGGATTGCCCGGTCAATGGACCCGGCAATCCGTGTGTGTACAGTCCGGCATCAGCATGCCCGCCTGCACACCCGGCGAAGATCGTCTATCTACCCATAGGGGTTTTTGTGTCTACACCAGATGTAAGCAACGAGGCCGGTTCGTCCGCGAACAGCGTCACGGGCAGCAACCGCGTGAAGCGCGGCATGGCTGAGATGCTCAAGGGCGGCGTCATCATGGACGTCGTCAACGTTGAACAGGCCCGCATCGCCGAAGACGCCGGTGCTGTTGCCGTCATGGCCCTGGAACGCGTTCCGGCCGATATCCGCGCCCAGGGCGGCGTGTCGCGCATGTCCGATCCGGACATGATCGACGCCATCATCGATGCCGTGTCCATTCCGGTCATGGCTAAGGCCCGCATCGGCCACTTCGTCGAGGCCCAGGTTCTGCAGTCCCTCGGCGTGGACTACATTGACGAGTCCGAGGTCCTCACCCCGGCCGACTACGTCAACCACATCGACAAGTGGAACTTCAAGGTTCCCTTCGTTTGCGGCGCCACCAACCTTGGTGAGGCCCTGCGCCGCATCAACGAAGGCGCGGCAATGATCCGGTCCAAAGGTGAAGCAGGCACCGGCGACGTTTCCAACGCCACCGGCCACATGCGTCAGATCCGCGCCGAGATCGCCAAGCTCGCTGCCCTGCCCGAGGACGAACTGTACGTCGCGGCCAAGGAACTGCAGGCCCCGTACGAACTGGTCAAGGAAGTTGCCGCTGCTGGCAAGCTCCCCGTGGTGCTGTTCACCGCCGGCGGCATCGCCACCCCGGCCGACGCCGCCATGATGATGCAGCTCGGCGCCGACGGCGTCTTCGTTGGCTCCGGTATCTTCAAGTCCGGCAACCCCGCCCAGCGCGCGGCAGCCGTCGTGAAGGCCACCACCTTCTTCGATGACCCCGATGTCATCGCCAAGGCCTCCCGCGGCCTCGGCGAAGCCATGGTGGGCATCAACGTCGACGAGATCCCCCAGCCGCACCGCCTCGCAGAGCGCGGCTGGTAAGCAAAACTTCCGGCAACGGACGACGGCGGCGGGTCACCTTCGTGGGTGACCCGCCGCCGTCGCCCGTTAAGAGGTTCCTACTCCAGGCCGCGGCGCTTCAGCAGAGGCTCCAGTTTGGCGTCGCGGCCCCTGAGGATCCGGAAGGACTCCAGTGGGTCGCGGCTGTTGCCCCGAGAGAGCAGTTCCCGCCGAAACCGGTCGCCATTGGCCCTGGTGAGGCCGCCGTTCTCCGAGAACCAGTCCACCGTCTCGGCATCCAGGACCTCACTCCAGATGTAGGAGTAATAGCCGGCGGCGTAGCCCGCGCCGGCAAAAATATGCTGGAAGTAGCCGGTCCGGTACCGCGGCGGAATGAGCGCGTGCGTGATGCCCGCCGCCGCTAGGGACTTCGCCTCAAACGCGAGCGCGTCATCCGGGACGGCATCCTGCTCCAGCACGTGCCACGCCAAGTCCAGCAAGGCCGCGCCCAGATACTCGGTGGTCGCAAACCCCTCGCCCCAAAGCCTGGACGCCTCCAGCCGGTCCACAACATGCTGCGGCAGCGGTTCGCCGGTGGCGTGGTGGCGGGCGTAGTTCGCGAGGACCTCCGGCCACATGATCCACATTTCATTGACCTGCGAAGGGAACTCCACGAAGTCTCGGGGGACAGCAGTCCCGGAGAACCGCGGGTAGGTGACATCGGAAAAGAGCCCGTGCAGCGCGTGGCCGAACTCGTGGAAGACCGTCCGCACCTCGTCCAGTGTCAGGAGGGTTGGTTCACCGGGTGCGGGTTTGGTGATGTTGAGCGTGTTCATCACCACGGGCCTGGTGCCCAGCAAGGCGTTCTGGTCCACCAGCGAGTTCATCCATGCGCCGCCCCGTTTGGAGTCGCGGGAATAGTAGTCACCGAGGAACAGCCCCAGCCCGCCGCCGTCGGAATCCTTGACCTCCCAGACCCGCACGTCGGGGTGGTAGCCGGCCAGGTCTTCCCGCTCATGGAAGCTGATTCCGTAGAGGGATCCGGCCGCGAAGAAGACACCGTCCCGCAGCACACGCTCCAGCTCAAAGTAGGGGCGGAGGGCCTGCTCGTCCACGCTGTACTTCTCCCGGCGGACTTTCGCCGAGTAGTAGGCCCAGTCCCACGGTTCCAGGGCGTGTCCGGCGGACTCGGCAAGGGCGGACGCTTCACGGTCTGCGTTTCGGACGGCGGCGGGGGCCATGCGGTTCAGCATGGACTGTACCGCCCCGAAGTCGGGCGCCGTCTGGCGGTCTGCCACCAGTTCCGCGTAATTCGCAAAGCCCAGCAGCGTGGCCTTCTCTGCACGAAGCCGGGCCATGGACCTGGCCAGGTCCAGGACATCCAGGGGGCCGCCGCTGCTGCCCCGTGCGACGGACGCTTCGAACAGCCGACGGCGGACGGCCCGGTCCGTGAGTGAGGCAAGGGCAGGCTGGTTGCTTGGCTGGATAAGCCCCAGCAGGAACTTTCCCTCATGTCCTGCTGCCCGGGCCGCTTCAGCTGCGGCGGCGACGTCGTCGGCGGGCAAACCGTCAAGTTCTTCCACATCATCGACAAGGAGCGCCGCGGACTTCATCCCCTCTTTAACCCGCTGGCCGAACTCCGTGCCCAGCCGGGAGAGCTCTGCGTTCACTGCCCTGAGCCGGTCCTGTCCGGCGGGATCGAGTTGGATACCTGTTTGCCGGAACTCCTTCAGGTACTCATCCACCAGCCTGACCGACTCGGGATCGCATGCAGAGGTGTCGATGCTCCGGAAACGCTCATACAGGTCAAGGTTCAGGAAGAGCTCATCCTGGTGGGCCGAAAACCGGGGCGAGAACTTCGTTTCCAATTCCCTGATCTCCGGGGAAGCATCCGCCGAGACCAGGGTAAAGAAGGAGGCGGCTGCACGGTCCAGCAACCGCCCTGACTGTTCCATCGCCACTGCGGTGTTCTCGAAGGTGGGTACCTCCGGATTCTGCACAATGCGGTCAATTTCAGCGAGGTGCTCAGACAGGCCCGCTTCGATGGCCTCGGCGTAATGGGCGGCCTCGATGCGGGCGAAGGGCGGGAGCCCGTACGGCAGGGAGCTGGGAGCCAGCAGGGGGTTAGTCATGATGAAAACCTTTCACATGAGGGCACGCTTCTCAATGCGGCCAAATGCCCGTGCCGACGGCTGGCCATTCCTAGACTTGGCGGTATGGGGAAAAGTGCCGGGAGGGCTTCTGCGCGCGCCCGCGCGGGTGCCGGGCTGCAGCGGTGGATGCGCGCTGTGTCGGTGGCAGGCATGCTGCTCGTTGCTGGTCCGCTCGCCGGGTGCGGTCTTGTGGCGCAAGGGGCCGGCGCCGGTGAGTCAGCCGCCGGGTCCACCAAGAGCCCACACCCCGGAATGCCGTCCGCTATAGCCGCGGCTTCCGGTGCCCCGCCAACCCCCGCACCTTCGCCCACGCCGGGCAAGGGCCCGCGGTGCCCGGTGCTGCGCTGCGCGTCGGTGGTGGTCACCGGCGGCATGCTGGTCCACACCGGCATCTGGCAGGAAGCACAGCAGGATGCCGCTGCGGCCGGGAAGCCGGGCGTGGATTTCCTGCCGATGCTGGAGGGGCAACGGCGCTACCTGGAAAGGGCTGACCTGGCCATCTGCCACCAGGGGACCCCTGTGGCAAAACCGGACGGGCCGTTTGCTGGCCACCCCTCGTTCAACGTCCCGCCACAGATCGTCACCGCTGCAAAGGCCGCGGGCTACCAGGCCTGCACCACCGCAGGCCACCACATTTTTGACCGCAGTACCGACGGACTCCTGCGGACCGTGGATGCCCTGGATGCGGCCGGCCTTAAACACACCGGTTCCTACCGCACCGCCACAGAGTCCCAACAGATCCTCATCCTGCCGGCTCCTGCTGCAAAGGTGGCTGTCATCGAGGCAACTTTCGGCCTTAACGGGAAGACCCCGGAATACCCGTGGCAGGTGGACGTGGTGGACTCCAGCACCATGATTGCCAAGGCCAGGAAGGCGCGGATGCTCGGCGCCGACGTCGTGATTGGTGCCGTGCACGCAGGGGACGGCAACGGCGGGCACCCCGGTGCCCCGGGCGCCCAACAAACGGAGGCAGCCCGGGCGCTGGCGGACAGCGGGCAGTTCAATCTGGTCTACGGCCATTCCGCGTCGGTGCTGCCCATCGAAAACTACAAGGGCACCTGGATCGCCTACGGACTGGGCAGCGGGATCACGGAACTTTCTCCTACGCATCCAGCCAAAAGCGAGGGCCTGCTGGTCCGGGCGCAGTTCGGCCAGGACGCCGCCGGAACCTGGAGCGTTACGGACCTGGCGTGGGCGCCGACCCTCATGCTCGGGAATCCCTACCGGTGGTGTTCGGTGGCCGCAGATGCGCCGCAGGGCCCCTGCGCCGGGGCACCGGCCGACGACGCCACCCGGCAGCGGACCGTTGAAGTGGTGAACTCCATGGGCGCCGCAACTGCCGGCGCCCACGAACTCCTCATCACCCTCGAACCCTGACGGCCGTTATGAAGCGGCGGCCACCACGACGCTAGGGGAAAAGCCCCTAACCCGGGGGATCAGCGCGGCCGGCGTGCCGCGTGGTCCCGCGCGAGTTCCGCGTACCGGTCATCCGGGAGGCCCGGTTCGAAGGCTCCAAACTTGCGTTCAGCAGCTGTGCGGATCAGGAAATCCGCGATGGCCGGGTTCTTCGGAAGCAGCGAGCCATGCAGGTAACTGGCCACAATGTTGCGGTAGCGGGCGCCTTCGTGGCCGTCGCTGCTGTTGTTGCCGGTTCCCTTCGCCACGGTGCCAAGCGGGCGGACCCCGCCCCCCAGGGTGGTCTGGCCGCTGTGGTTCTCGTAGCCCAGCACCTCACCGAATTCGGACGTGGATACCTTGACGTTGCCGATCAGGCGCTCATCCGTGCCATGAGTTTCGACGTCAAGGATGCCGATTCCCGGAATCACCGAGCCCGTCCTGGTCTTGAAGAACCGGCCAAAGAGCTGGTACAGGCCGCAGATCACCAGCATTGGCGTGCCGTCCTCGGCAAGCTCTTTGAGGGAATCCGCCCGGGCCTGCAGGTCGTCCTGGATGACCAGCTGCCCGCTGTCCTGGCCGCCGCCACCCACAATGATGTCCACATCGTCAGGGAAGGGGTCGCCCACGTTGTACTCCAGCAGTTCGGGCGTGTACCCGTGCCACCGGATCCGCTGCTGCAGCACCAGGGCGTTGCCCCAGTCGCCGTAGATGTTCATGTCGCGCGGGTAGAGCTGGACCACCCTGAGGATGCCCTTGCCGCCGGCGGCTGAAGGACCGGACGTGCCCGGAGTTTCCTGGCTCAAGAGACAACCTCCACAGTGGTGATCTTCGACAGTTCCCGGCGGATGGCGAGCATGGCCGTATAGGTACAGAAAATGCGCTTGGGCTGACCCTTCGCCCCCCGGATAAATGCGGCGAGGGCCGGCGCGATATCAGGTTCCACGGCACCGATGCGGACGTCGTCATACTGCAGGCGCAACGCCATGTCGTAGGCACGGGAACCCGTCAGCTGGTCTACGCCTCCGGCCCGCAGGGAATCGAACTCCACGTCCCACAGCCAGGACATATCCCGGCCGTCGGCATAGTTGTCGTTGATGGCGATCATGGTGGCGTACCCGCCTGCAGGGAAGGACTTCAGGCCCAGGCGGAATCCGCTGGGGTTCTTCACCAGCACCAGGTCAAGGGGCTGGCCTTCCACGGTGAGGCTCTCGCCGCGGCCAAAGGCTGGCGCTACCTGGGACAGCGCCTCCAGCAGGGTTTCGTGGTTGGTATCCGCCGCGGCTCCGCCGCAAATGGCCCGCGCAAGGGTCAGCGCAGCGGCCGCGTTGAAGATGTTGTACACCCCGCGGAGCTTCATCGCGGTACTGACGGTCCCGCCGTCGTACTCGAACTCGGCGGTGTCCGCGCCCACTTTGCGGAGCACGACGTCGGCCGCGGGCTTTTCCGGGAGGCCCGCCGGTGCGGGGCTGCCGGGAGCGGCGCGCATATCGTCGTCGTTGGGGAACGTACCCAGCAGCGAGTCGTCCAGGCCGAAATACCGGACCTCCTGGCCCGTGAGGGTTTCCGCGATCCTGGCCACCCTCGGGTCTTCGCGGTTCAGCACCACGGTCCCGGTGGTTTTGGCGGCGATGTGCCGCAGGAGCTGGGCTGTCTTGTCGATCTCGCCGAACCGGTCCAGCTGGTCGCGGAGGACGTTCAGGAGCAGGCAGTACTTCGGCGGCACGCTGTTCACGAAGTGCACGGCGTGTGCCTCGTCGAGTTCCAGGACCGCGACGTCGGCGTCCAGCCGCCCGCGCCAGTCAACCTCGCCGAGCAGGGCAGCGGCTACGCCGCGGGTGAAGTTGCTGCCAGTGCGGTTCGTAAAGACCTTGAGGCCCTGGCTTTCCAGCAGCTCCACCACCATCTTGGTGGTGGTGGTCTTCCCGTTCGTGCCGCTGACCACTGCCACGCCGTGGGGCAACGTGGTGAGTGTCCGCCGCATGAAACCGGGGTCGATTTTTTCGACGACGAGCCCTGGAAGCGCGGACCCGCCTCCTCGAAGCCGGGATACCCGGCGCACCAGTTTGCCAAGCGGAACAGTGTAAAAGGGCATTGTTCGAATATATCCCAGCCACGGCATGGAACTGCCGGAGTATGACCCGCCCGGCCGGGTGGGCAGCAGCGGTGCCCGTATGCTGGGACGATGACAAATTCCCTTTCCGCCGATCCCGCACGCGTGGGCTCGGGCCTTCGGATCGGCGTCCTGGCGCTCCAGGGCGACTTCCGCGAGCACCTCCGTGCCGCCGTGGATTCCGGCGCCGAGGGGGTCAGCGTCCGGCGTCCCCAGGAACTCGAGGGCCTGGATGGGCTCATCATCCCCGGCGGCGAGTCGACGGCCATTGACAAGCTCGCTCGGGCCTTCGGGCTCGCCGAGCCGCTGCGTGAACGCATCGCCGGCGGGCTTCCGGTCTACGGTTCCTGCGCTGGCATGATCCTGCTGGCCTCGGACATTGCGGACCCCGCAACGGACCTTTCAGGTGCCCCCCAGCAGACATTCGGCGGGCTGGACATGACCGTCCGCCGCAACGCCTTCGGACGCCAGCGCGAGTCGTTCGAAACGGACCTGGATTTCAAGGGCCTGGAGTTCAGCGCCGCCGACTCCGGTGTGGCTCCGGTCCACGCCGTCTTCATCCGCGGACCGTGGGTGGAGCGTGTAGGGCCCGGCGTGGAAATCCTGGCGCAGGTTGAACCGGCCGATCCGGAACATGCGTCCCACACCGCCGGGCTGCCCGGGGCCGCTAGAATTGTCGCAGTGCGTTCCGGCCGGCTGCTGGCCACCTCCTTCCATCCGGAAGTGACCGGGGAGAAACGCATACACGAACTTTTTATCCGCATGATCAGAGGAGAAGCGTAAAGCATGTCAGGCCACTCCAAATGGGCGACGACCAAGCACAAAAAGGCGATCATTGACAGCCGCCGCGCAAAGTCCTTCGCCAAGCTGATCAAGAACATCGAAGTTGCTGCCCGCATGGGCGGACCGGACCTGGCCGGCAACCCCGGCCTTGAACTGGCGGTCACCAAGGCGAAGAAGACTTCGGTCCCCAACGACAACATCGACCGCGCCATCAAGCGCGGCGCCGGACTCACCGGCGAAGTGGTGGACTACACCGAAATCATGTACGAAGCCCGCGGCCCGCAGGGTTCGGCCCTGCTGATCGAGTGCCTCACCGACAACAAGAACCGCGCGGCATCCGAGGTACGCCTCGCCATCTCCCGCAACGGCGGCACCATCGCCGATCCCGGTTCCGTCAGCTACCTGTTCAACCGCAAGGGTGTGGTGAACCTGCCCAAGAACGGCCTGGCCGAAGACGACGTCCTCATGGCAGTCCTGGACGCCGGCGCCGAAGAGGTCAAGGACAACGGCGAATCCTTCGAGATCCACTCCGAGCCGGGCGACCTTCCGGCCATCCGCGAAGCCCTCAAGGACGCCGGCATCGAGTACGACACCGATGAAGTGGAGTTCGTTCCTTCCATGCAGGTGGGGCTGGACGTCGACGGAGCGCGGAAGTTCATGAAGCTGGCCGACGCCCTCGAGGAGCTCGACGACGTACAGAACGTCTACAGCAACGCCGATTTCAGCGACGAGGTCCAGGCCGCCCTGGAATCAGAGTGACCGGCGGCTTTGCCAGCTGACCTGCGCCCGCCGCAGCACATCCCCTCGCGCCACAGTCCATCCCCATGACGCTCCGTGTCCTGGGCGTGGACCCCGGCCTGACCCGCTGCGGCATCGGGGTGGTGGACGTCGAGCGGAACCGGCGGGCCACCATGGTGGCCGTCGGCGTCGTCGGAACCTCGCCCGACGAATCCCTGGACCAGCGGCTGCTCGTAATCGCCCTTGCCATCGACGAATGGCTGGACCGCTACGAGCCCCAGGTGCTCGCCGTCGAACGCGTCTTTTCGCAGCTGAACGTCAGCACCGTGATGGGTGTGGCGCAGGCGTCCGGCGTGGTGATTGCAGCGGCAGCGCGGCGGGGGATCCCGGTGGCGCTCCATACGCCGTCGGAGGTCAAGGCCGCCGTCACGGGCAGCGGCACGTCGAACAAGGACGCTGTGACCAAGCTGGTCACCAAGATCCTCCGCCTCGACGCGCCGCCCCGCCCGGCCGATGCCGCGGACGCCCTGGCACTGGCCATCACGCACGCCTGGCGGGCCGGAAGCGGGGCCTCGGTTGCCACTACCGGTCCGGGCAGTTCGGCCCTGACACCGGCCCAGCGGGCGTGGGCCGAGGCCGAAGCGAAGGCGCGCCGCGCACGCTGAATGTCCCTGCAGCTTGCTAGGGTATTCGTAAATATGTTCGGATAACCGGGCTCCGCCTCTTGCCAGGCGGCACGCCCGCAGCACAAGCAGGAGCCAGGCCTTGATCAGTTTCCTCCGCGGAACCGTAGCGCACGTAGGCCTGTCCACGGCCGTCATCGACTTGAACGGTGCGGGCATGAGCGTCTACGCCACCCCCCAGACCCTCAGCAGGCTCCACGTGGGCGAAGAGGGAAAGGTCTTCACGTCCCTGATCGTCCGCGAAGACTCGATGACGCTGTTTGGTTTTGCGGACGACGACGAACGTGAGGTTTTCGAGGTCCTGCTGAGTGTGAGCGGCGTGGGTCCGCGCCTCGCACTGGCCGTTTTGGCGGTCCATGATCCTGAGGCAATCCGTGTTGCAGCGCATACCGGCGACAACAAGACCTTCACCAAGGTTCCCGGGATCGGTCCGAAGGTGGCGGGGCGGATTGTCCTTGAGCTGGCCGGCAAGCTCGTGCCGCACGGCACGGCTCCAGCTGCCGCCACCACCGCGGCGGAGGCCAGCTGGAAGCCGCAGGTGGTCGCCGCCATGACCAGCCTGGGCTGGTCCGAAAAGGACGCGTCGTCGAGCATCGACAAGGCACTGGCGGACGAGCCCGAAGTTTCCTTCCGCGGCAACGTCCCGGAGATCCTCCGGACCACCCTCCGCTGGCTCGGCCAGGACGGCGCGCGGGCGGGCAACCGGGTAGGCAGCCGTGGCTGAACCGTCACTGGTGGCAGCGGGGGAGGAGCCTGAGGAACGCGCCATCGAAGCAGCCCTCCGCCCCAAGAACCTGGACGACTTCGTAGGCCAGCACCGCGTGCGGAAGCAGTTGTCGCTGGTCCTGAAGGCGTCCCGCATGCGCGGCCGCAGCGCCGACCACGTGCTCTTTTCGGGTCCGCCGGGTCTCGGTAAGACCACCCTTGCCATGATTGTGGCGGCGGAGATGAACGCCCCGTTGCGCATCAGCAGCGGCCCTGCCATCCAGCACGCCGGAGACCTCGCCGCCATCCTGTCCTCGCTGTCCGAGGGTGAAGTTCTCTTCCTCGACGAAATCCACCGCATGTCCAGGCCGGCCGAAGAAATGCTCTACATGGCCATGGAGGATTTCCGTGTGGACATTGTGGTGGGCAAGGGCGCGGGCGCAACTGCCATACCGCTGGAACTTCCCCCCTTTACGCTGGTGGGTGCCACCACCCGGGCCGGGCTGCTGCCCGGCCCGCTGCGGGACCGCTTCGGTTTCACGGGCCACCTGGAGTTCTACTCGGTTCCGGAGCTCGAACTTGTGCTGCGGCGCTCCGCCGGCCTGCTGGACCTGAAGGTCAATTCAGCCGGCTTCAGCGAGATCGCCGGCCGGTCCCGTGGAACGCCCCGCATCGCCAACCGGCTGCTGCGCCGGGTGCGCGACTGGGCCCTGGTCCACGGCGTGGACCAGATCGATGCCCGGTCCGCGTCGGCCGCGCTGGATATGTATGAAGTGGACAAGAAGGGGCTCGACCGGCTGGACCGTTCCGTCCTCGAGGCGCTTATCACCAAGTTCGGCGGAGGGCCCGTGGGGCTTTCCACGCTTGCCATTGCCGTCGGCGAAGAAACCGAAACTGTGGAGACGGTCGCGGAGCCTTTCCTCGTCCGCGAAGGGCTCCTGGGCCGCACCCCGCGGGGGCGCATTGCCATGGCCCCGGCCTGGACACACCTGGGCTATGCCATCCCTGCAGGCGTGTTCGGCCAGGAGCAGCTGGATCTTTTTGACCGCGAAACGGGTGCCGAGGTCACGGGGGACTGGGCCCCGGAGAGCCAATAACAGGCTCCCTCCAGCTTTTCCGCTTAGACTGGTATGACGCTCGGCACGTTCGGGTCTTTGTTGTGCGCATGGCCTGTCGGCCGCGCCGCCGGTGCAGGAGGTCCGTCACGGATCGGCTTCCATGACTGTTCCGCCCGGCACAGACAAAGTCCGGCGCTGCCGGTAAACCAGCCAGGTACCACAAAGGACGGAATTCCCCTTGGATCCAATGTCAATTCTCCTGTTCGTCATGCTCGGCGTATTCATCTTCATGATGTTCCGCCGGAACAAGAAGACGCAGCAGCAGCAGGCGGAGCTCCAGTCGAAGTTCGGCCCGGGCGTCGATGTCATGACCAGCTTCGGCCTCTTCGGCCGGATCGTGGACATCGATGAGGCCGAAAACAAGGTCACCCTGGAACTCTCCCCGGGCAACCTGGCCACCGTGCACCGGCAGTCCGTCACCAAGGTGATGGAGCCGGCCGTTGCGCCGGAAGCCGCTGCTCCCGCTGTACCGGATGATGCTTCGTCCCTGACCGCTCCGGAGGCGGCGGGCACAACAGCTGGCACCACGGCTGCGCCGGCGACTGCCGCTGAGACCACCGCGTTCCCGGCTGAGACCCCGGACGAAACCCTGAAGCGCCTCAACGATGAGGGCAAGAAGGACAGCTAGTCCTTCCGGCACCTTAACCCCTCTACCGCTGCGGACAACCGCCGGTGCACATGCGCACCGGCGGTTCCTCCGTGAATAAGAGAAAGATCGACAATGGCACGAACTGGCCCCAAGAAGCCCGGCCTCAGGGTCCTGGTCTGGCTGGGCGTAATCATCGCCGCGTTGACCGCCGTCCTGGCCGCCGGCACCGTCGCCGGGCAGGCAAGCTGGTCGCCCAAGCTGGCACTTGACCTCGAAGGCGGTACCCAGATGATCCTGGCGCCGAAGGTTGAGGGCGGTTCTGACATCAACGAAGAACAGCTGAACCAGGCCGTGGCGATTATCCGCCAGCGCGTTGACGGCTCCGGCGTGGCCGAAGCGGAAATCAGCACGCAGTCGGGCCGCAACGTGGTGGTGAGCCTCCCGGGCACGCCGTCCACTGCCACCCGCGACCTCATCCAGGCGTCCGCGGACATGAACTTCCGCCCCGTACTCCTGAACGGAGCCGGCGCTGTTGTTCCGGAGGAGTCCCGGGCACCTGAGGATCAGCTGCCCAAGCCAACGGCGGCGCCCGCCAACAGCAGCGACATCAACTGGATCACGCCGGAAATCTACCGCGAGTTCGAGGCCCTGGACTGTGACAACGCCTCGGCCGAGAAGGCCGAGCGTTCTGATCCGACCAAGCCGCTGGTCACGTGTGAGCCGGCAACGGACACCAGCCCGGCCATCAAGTACATCCTCGGGCCGGTCGAGGTGAAGGGCAGCAACATCGTCACTTCCTCGTTCCAGCTGCAGCAGGGCGCCCAGGGCGCCGTCACCAACGACTGGGCAGTCAACATCCAGTTCAACGAGGAAGGCACAGCGAAGTTCAAGGAGGTCACCGAGCGCCTTAACCAGTTCTACGTGGCCGCCGGCGGCGAATCGGGCAACGACCCCAAGGCACAGTTCGCCATCGTCCTGGACGATCAGGTCATTTCCGCTCCGCGTTCACTGGCTGTCATCACGGATGGCCGTCCGCAGATTACGGGCGGCTTCACCGAGCAGACAGCCAAGGCACTGTCGGACCAGCTGCGCTTCGGCGCCCTGCCCATCAGCTTCGAGATCCAGAGCGAACAGCAGATCTCGGCGACCCTGGGTGGCGAGCAGCTGCGCATGGGCCTGTTGGCAGGCCTCATCGGGCTGCTCCTGGTGGTGGTCTACTCGCTCTTCCAGTACCGGGCCCTTGGCTTCGTGACCATCGCCTCGCTGGTGGTGGCAGGCGTCCTGACGTACCTGGCTATCGCGATCCTGGGGTGGACGGAAAACTACCGTTTGTCCCTGGCCGGTGTTGCGGGCATCATCGTGGCCATCGGCCAGACGGCTGACTCGTTCATCGTCTACTTCGAACGTATCCGCGATGAGCTGCGCGAAGGACGCGGCCTGGTTTCCGCTGTCGAGAACGGCTGGAAACGGGCCAAGCGCACCGTGCTGGCCTCCAAGGCCGTCAACCTGCTGGCTGCGCTTGTCCTCTACTTCGTCGCAGTGGGCAACGTACGGGGCTTCGCCTTCACGCTTGGCCTGACCGCCATCGCCGACCTCATCGTGGTCTTCATGTTCACCCACCCGACGCTGCAGCTGCTGGCGCGGACGCGCTTCTTCGGCGAAGGCCACCGGTTCTCCGGGCTTGACCCCAAGCGCCTCGGCGCCGTACCGCTGTATCGCGGTGCCGGCCGTATCCGGACCCCCGAAGACCGTCCGGCCAACGTCCGTGCCAAGAACGCGGGAGCCGCCGCGGAGGCGGAACGCAGGATGACCATTGCCGAACGGCGGCTGGCGGAGAAGCAGGAACAGCTCGCCGGTTCCTCGAAGACCGCCGCGAAGGAGAACAAGTAATGTCAGGCTTCGCCAATTTCGGCAATGAGCTCTACACCGGGAAGCGCTCCTACGAATTCGTGGGATCCAAGAAAATCTGGTTCCTCATCGCGCTGGTGGGTGTGGCGCTGTCCATCATCATCCCGGTGGCCAAGGGCGGGTTTAACCTGGGCATCGAGTTCCGGGGCGGCTCGGAATTCACCGTCTCCAACGTCAAGACCACTGACTCCACCGTGGGGGAGAAGGCGGTCACGGACGTTGTGGCCGGCAGCATTCCGCGTGTGGCCAATGTGGCCGGAACCACCATGCGCATCCAGACGGACAAGCTCACGGACGACGAGACGCTCCGCATCAAGGAGGGCCTGCACACCGCCTACGGTGTCACCGAGAACGAAGTTACCTCCACGTTCGTGGGACCCACCTGGGGTGCCGATGTCACCAAGCAGGCCCTGATCGGCCTGGTGGTGTTCGTCCTCCTGGCGGCCGTGCTGATGGCACTGTACTTCCGAACATGGAAGATGTCCGTTTCGGCCCTCGCCGGCATGCTGGTCACCATGTTCATCACCGCCGGGGTCTATGCCCTCAGCGACTTTGAAGTGACACCGTCCGCCATCATCGGGTTCCTGACGGTGCTCAGCTACTCCCTGTACGACACCGTGGTGGTCTTCGACAAGATCCGTGAGAATACGGCGGAGATTGACTCCTCAACCCGCCGCACGTTCGCTGAAGAAGTCAACCTTGCCGTGAACCAGACGCTGGTGCGTTCCATCAACACCATGATGGTGGCGATCCTCCCGGTGGGCGCCATCCTGTTCATCGGTGCCGGCCTGCTGGGCGCGGGAACATTGCGTGACCTGTCCCTGGCACTGTTCGTAGGAATCCTGATCGGTACGGCGGCCACCATCTTCGTGGCGGCGCCGATGTACGCCTGGCTGCGCCAAAATGAACCGGACCTGGTCAAGCAGGCCCGGCGCGTGGAGCAGCGGCGCAGCAGCACCGCCGAGCGCAATGCTCCAGCGGAGCCTGCGCAGGCCTGATTGTCGTAATGGGCGCCGGTCCGCCGGTGTTCCCGGCCACGGGCCGGACAGTGTGGAAATCACGCTGTCCGGCCCGTGGTCGTTTAAGCGTCCCGGTTATAAATCTCTGCTACCTGAGGAATAGACTGAGGTAATTAAGACGGTGGTGAGGGGTGCTTCATTGGAAGAACGTTCGGCGTCGGCGCCAACGGCTCAGGGAGAAAACAATTCCACCGGTGGCCATACCGGGGTGGCTGCATCGGCGCGCCCCGGATCCCTGGTGCCGGTAGACAACTCCGGCACCCGCGCCACGTTCCCCGGCCGCAGGGAGCGCACCCGTTCGAGGCTGGCCCGCCTCACCGGCCGCGGCGCCGCAACCTACTCACCCATCCTTGAGCCGCTGCTGCGCACTGTCCGGGCCAACAACCCCAAAGAGGACTTCGACCTCATCCAGCGCGCATTCGACGTCGCTGAACGCAGCCACCGGGGACAGAAACGCAAGAGCGGCGACCCCTACATCACCCACCCGGTGGCGGTGGCCACCATCCTTGCTGAACTCGGTTTGAGCGGGACCACCCTCGCCGCAGCCCTCCTGCACGACACTGTCGAGGACACCCCATACACTCTGGCGGACCTGAAACGTGATTTCGGTCCCGAAGTGGCCATGCTGGTGGACGGCGTAACCAAGCTGGACAAGGTCAGCTTCGGCGAAGCGGCGCAGTCCGAGACCGTCCGCAAAATGGTTGTCGCCATGGCCAAAGACATCCGGGTGCTCATGATCAAGCTCGCGGACCGGCTGCACAACGCCAGGACGTGGCGGTTCGTCTCCGCCGAATCGTCCGCCCGCAAGGCCCGTGAGACACTCGAAATCTTCGCGCCTCTGGCACACCGCCTCGGCATGAACACCATCAAGTGGGAACTCGAAGACCTCTCCTTCGCAGCGCTGTATCCGAAGGTCTACGAAGAGATTGTCCGGATGGTGGGGGACAGGACCCCGGAGCGTGAGAAGAGCCTCGGCGTCATCCGCGACCAGATCACCGACGACCTCCGTACAGCGAAGATCAAAGCGACCATTACGGGCCGTCCGAAGCACTATTATTCGATCTACCAGAAGATGATCGTCAGGGACAAGGACTTCGACGACATCAACGACCTCATGGGCGTCCGGGTCCTCGTTGACTCCGTCCGTGACTGTTACGCCGCACTTGGCACCATGCACTCGCGCTGGAACCCGCTGCCCGGCAGGTTCAAGGACTACATAGCGATGCCCAAGTTCAACATGTACCAGTCCCTGCACACCACTGTCATCGGCCCCGGCGGCAAGCCCGTGGAAATCCAGATCCGCACCCATGAAATGCACCGCCGCGCAGAGTACGGCGTGGCGGCACACTGGAAGTACAAGGACCAGCCCAACCGCACGGCGGTGGGCCCCGGGAGCCCCCGCGACGGCGACATGGGGTGGCTGCGTTCCCTGGTTGACTGGCAGCAGGAGACCTCCGATCCGGGCGAATTCCTCGATTCGCTCCGATTCGAAATCAACGCCCGCGAAGTTTTCGTCTTCACACCCAAGGGTGAGGTCATGGCGCTGCCTGCCGGGTCCACACCGGTGGACTTCGCCTACGCAGTCCATACCGAGGTAGGGCACCGCACCATCGGTGCCCGCGTCAACGGGAAACTGGTTCCCCTCAACAGTGAACTCAACCACGGCGACTGGGTGGAAATCTTCACCTCCAAGGCCGAAGGCGCGGGGCCCAGCCAGGACTGGCAACACTTCGTCAAGAGCGCACGGGCCCGGAACAAGATCCGCCAGTGGTTCAGCAAGGAACGCCGCGAAGAAGCGATTGACCGCGGCAAGGAACTGCTGACCCGCGCCATGCGGAAGCAGAACCTGCCGCTGCAGCGGCTGATGACGCACGAGGCCCTGGCCGCCGTTGCCGAAGAATTCAAATACGTGGACATTTCCGGCCTGTACGCCGGTGTCGGAGACGGTCACACGTCCGCGCAGTCCGTCATGGAGAAGCTCGTCGAAAGCCTCGGCGGCACCGAAAACGCCGACGACGACATCAGCGAAGTCAGCATTCCCACCCAGGTCACCAAAGCCCGTTTCTCCGATTCCGGTGTTGTGGTCCGCGGTGTGGGAGACGTGTGGGTCAAGCTGGCGCGCTGCTGTACGCCCGTGCCGCCGGACCCCATCCTCGGCTTCGTCACACGTGGATCGGGGGTGTCTGTGCACCGCACGGACTGCACCAACATCTCGGACCTCAAGGACCAGCCCGACAGGATTGTGGACGTGGATTGGGCACCCACCCAGTCCAGCGTGTTCCTGGTGGAGATCCAGGTTGAGGCGCTAGACCGCAAGTCGCTGCTCTCGGACGTGACGCGGATCCTGTCGGAAAACCATGTGAACATCCTGGCTGCCAGCGTTCACACCTCCACCGACAGGGTGGCGATCTCAAAGTTTGCTTTCGAGATGGGGGACCCCAAATACCTCAGCCACGTCCTCAGCGCCGTCCGCCGGATCGACGGGGTCTTTGACGTCTACCGCACCACCGGGAACAAGCGCCGGAGCTAGCCGGGAAAGCTTTTCCAGTGCCGCCTTTTTATGCGGGACCCGCGGGGTCGCCTCGATAGCGAGCACCAGCAGCCGCAACCGCACGTCCTTTTCAGGGCGGGCCAGGAGGTTTGCGAGCGTGGGAACGGCGCGTTCTGCGTCAACGTGCAAAGCGATATCCAGGGCGGTCCGCAGCGGGCTGGACACCATGAGGCCGCCCAGGCTGACCACATCGAAGGGACCCAGCTTCACCTCGTGCAGCGTACAGCCCCGGGTGTTCCGCAGGCTTGAAACGCGGCGCTTGGCGTCCACCAGGAGGGCAAGGCGGTCCGGCTCGTCAGCACAGCCGTAGATCCAGGCTGCAGTCATCCGTCCCGCCACGACACGCTGCCGCACTTGGGATGGCACGGAGCCGGCGGCAGCACGGGCGCGCAACTGAGCAGAGGCGGCAGACCCCGGGAGGGTGTAGCCATGCTGGTGGAAGCGGGCCAGGATCCCGTCGGCAGCCAGGGACTGGAGTTCCGGCCAGGCGAAAGGCCGCCCGGGTGCATATAGTTCCGGGAACCGCGCCGGAGCCGTGGGGTGCGGCGGCAGATGGTCCATTCCCGCTCCGGCCGGCGTGGAATCAGATGGTGAGGCCATTCCTCCATCCTGCCAAGGAGGTCCGGATACACGCAGGCCCGGTTCGGGTTATGTGGATAACCGGAACCGGGCCTGCAGCGTCGTCAAACAGGGAAAGAGGCGTCAGCTCAGTTCGCTGGCCGAACGCTGGATCTGGTCGAGCCAGGCCTGGCGTGCCTCGAGGGCTTCCCTTGCTGCCTTGATCTTGCGCTCGTCGCCGCTCTGTTCCGCCTTGGCAAGGTCATCCTGCAGGCCGGCGATGGCACTCTCGAGCTGTGACAGGGCACTGTTGGTGCGCGCCTTGCGTTCGGGGTTGGAACGCTGCCACTGCTCTTCTTCGGCCTGCCGGATGGCGTCTTCGACCTTGCGGAGGCCGGCTTCGATCCTGCCCATGTCGGCGCGCGGGACCTTGCCGGCCTCTTCCCAGCGGTCCCGCACGGACTGCAGCGACTTCTTGGCAGCCGCCAGGTCCTTGATCGGGAGAATCGTGGTGGCCTCGGCGAGGAGGGCCTCCTTGACCGTCAGGTTTGCGGCGTACTCCTGGTCGATCTCGTCGTTGGCAGCCTGCCGGGATGTGAAGAAGACATCCTGCGCGGCACGGAAACGTGCCCACAGCGCGTCATCGTCCTTGCGGCTGGCGCGCGGAGATGCCTTCCACTGGTCCATGAGGCGGCGGTATTCGCCCGCGGCGTAGCCCCAGTCGGTGGAGCTGGAGAGTGCCTCTGCCTCGGCAATCAGCTTTTCCTTGGCGGTCTTTGCAGCGGAATTGTTGCTGTCCAGCTGGGAGAAGTAGGCCCGGCGGTGCCGGTCAAAAACGGTACGGGCGGCCCTGAAGCGCTTCCAGAGAGCGTCCTCGTTGCTGCGGCCCAGCCGGACGCCGCTCTTCTGGGCGGCCTTCCAGTTTTCGAACAGCTCGTTCATCCGGGCGCTGGAGGTCTTCCACTGGGTCTGAGCGGGGTCCTGCCCGGAGATTTCCTCTGCCTCGGCCACGATCGCTTCACGGGCTGCAAGTTCTGCGGCCCGGACGGCGTCGTGCTCCGCCTTTTCCGTCTTTTCAAGCTCGGCGATGTGCGCTGCCAGGGTGTCCAACCGGGCTTCTGCCGCCCGGAGGTCGCCCACCATGTTGCGTTCGGCAAGCTGCTCGTGCAGGTGGGTGACGGTCTTCTGCATGTCCGTGCTGGGGGCCTTGGAGTTTACGCGCTGTTCAAGGAGCACGATCTGGGCCACGACGTCGTCGTACTTCCGCGCGAAGTAGGCCAGCGCTTCGTCGTCGCTGACGCCCGGGTACTGCCCGACGGCGTGTTCTCCGCCGTCGATCGTCAGGAAGACGTGGCCATCGCCTTCCACGCGTCCCCATTTGGCTGCCTCAGCGGGTGAGGTGGCGGGGGCGGCGGGGGCCACGGCAGCGGTCGGAGCGGCTGCCGCCGGCTTGGGGCGTGACGCGAAAGCTGCGGGGGACGGGGCCGAAGGCCGGGGTCCGGGCGCCGGAGACGGGGCAGGGGCTGCAGGTTCTGTGTCCGGGGCAGGAGCCTCAGCGTGCTGTTCTGGCTCTGCGCCGGCCTCCTCCACGCCTTCGGTGGCGGCCTCCGGGGCCGTTGCGCTGGTTGCTGCAGGTTCTGCGTCCTTGGCGGGAGCCGCCGCGTCGGTCACGTCTGCTGCTGTTTCGTCGGATTTCTGACTGTCTGTCACCGCTAAAAGTCTTTCGCTTGGAGGGAACTGCTCACGTCCTGCACCGCGGCCGCCATGGCCGGGCTTCCTACTTCAGAGAAAACGAGTCTATCGTGACTGCTTGAACGGGCGCGCCGTCCGTGTCGCTGCTGCCCGGGGTGATCCCTGCGGCAGCGATGCCGGTTACCACGTCCAGGCCCGAGGTCACCTTGCCCACCACTGTGTAGCCGCCGGCGGTATCGGCCGGAATGTTCGTGTCCTTGTAGACGATGAAGAACTGCGTTCCGTTGCCGTAGGCGTTGTTGCCGCTCCGTGCCACGGCAATGGTTCCGGCCGGGTAGGTGTTGTCCGCCGGGGTGTTTTCCAGGGGACCCCACGTGTAGTTGGGATCGCCCTGCCCGTCGCCGTTCGCGGAGCCGCACTGCAGTACCCCGAAGGCGTCCGATGTAGTGAGGCGGTGGCAGCTCTTGCCGTTGTAGAAGCCTTCGTCGCTGAGGGACTTGAAGACCGCCGCGGCCTGCGGCGCCGTGGTTCCGTTGAGTTCAACGCCCAGCGGCTTGCCGTTCAGCACGAGGTCCCCGGTGAACGTCTTTCCTGCCGCGGTGTCGGCGGCCGGAATGTTGGGCCCGTTCGTTGCCGGGGCTGACGGAGTGGCTGACGCCGACGGGTTGGTGAGGCCGGCCTCGGTGGCAGCAAACTCATCTTCGGTGGGGTTGCCGGCGAAGGCCGTCAGCTGAAGCACGACGGCGAGCACCACGGCGGCGGTTCCGGCGCCGGCGGCGATCAGGTTGTCGCGTTTGCGACGCTGTTCCTGGTCCCGCCTCAGCTCGCGTTTGGCCTCCATCTGGTGGATACGCCGTTTTGCTTCGCGGGCACTGCGTGAACTGGCCGCCAAGGCTCCTCCTTATGTGTAGCTGTGTTGTCTCTGTACTGCCTGGCTGCGCCAAGGGCCTGGGTGGCACCGGGCGCAGTCCTCTGACTGCCAGGCCCTGCAGGTCCGGCGTATTAGAGATGCACACCGATGACGCATAAACTGACTGCCGCACATAGTTTATGCATGACTGGCTGGACAGCCGCCGCAGGGCGCCCGCGACGGGCGGGACGCGGCCGGCGTCAGGCACCCTTATGAGGAGAGAACTTCCATGGCACGCACCGCCTCCCTGTCCGGATTCCCCGAGTGGCTTCCCGAGGAGCGGCTTGTGGAGCAACATGTCCTGGATACCCTGCGCCGCGTCTTTGAGCTGCACGGCTTCGCCTCGATAGAGACGCGTTCGGTGGAAACCGTGGGACAGCTGCTGCGCAAGGGCGAGATCGACAAGGAAGTCTATGGGCTCAGCCGGCTCCAGGACGATGAGGGCGGGACCCCGGACCGGGGCGGCAAAGCCGACCAGCACGCGCTGGCGCTGCACTTCGACCTGACCGTGCCCTTCGCCCGCTACGTCGTCGAAAACGCCGGCTACCTGGCCTTCCCCTTCCGGCGGTACCAAATCCAGAAGGTCTGGCGCGGCGAACGCCCCCAGGAAGGCCGGGCCCGGGAGTTCACCCAGGCGGACATCGACGTCGTGGGCGATGGCGAGTTGCCGTTCCGCTATGACGTTGAAATCGCCCTGGTGATCGCCGAGGCACTCAGCGCACTTCCCATCCCGGATTTCCAGCTCCGGGTCAACAACCGCAAACTGGCAGAGGGCTTCTACCGCGGCATCGGCCTGACGGACACCGCCGGGGTCCTGCGCAGCATCGACAAGCTAGAGAAAATAGGCCCGGCCAAGGTTGCCGAACTCCTGAAGTCCGAACTCGGCGCCACCGACGAGCAGGCACAGAAGGCCCTGCAGCTTGCCGGTATCCGCACCGGGGACCTGTCCTTCGTGGCCCAGGTCCGTGCCCTCGGCGTCAGCAACGACCTGCTCGAAGAGGGCCTTAACGAGCTGGAGCAGGTCATTGACGCCGCCGTCCAGCGCGCACCCGGCAAGGTGCTGGCGGACCTCAGTATTGCCCGCGGCCTCGACTACTACACGGGCACAGTGGTGGAGACCGTCCTGGTGGGACACGAACAGCTGGGTTCCATCTGCTCCGGCGGCAGGTACGACGCCCTGGCCTCCAAGGGCAACCGGAAGTTCCCCGGCGTCGGCCTGTCCATCGGCGTGACCCGGCTCGTTTCGCGCATCCTCAGCCAGGACCTGGCCAAGGCTTCCCGTTCCGTTCCCACGGCGGTGCTGGTGGCCCTCGCGCACGACGACAGCTGGGGCGCTGCGCAGGACGTCGCCGCCCAGCTGCGCAGCAGGGGGATTCCTACCGAGGTTGCCGCCAAGGCGGAAAAGTTCGGCAAGCAGATCAAGTTCGCCGACCGCCGGGGCATCCCGTTCGTCTGGTTCACGGACGACGACGGCACTCACCAGGTCAAGGACATCCGGTCCGGTGAGCAGGTAGTCGCCGCCCCCGAGACGTGGATGCCCCCGGCCGCCGACCTCGTGGTGCAGGTAGCCAACACCGACGCCGTTCCTGCCCAGGTCTCCTGAGCAGGACTCCCCGCTGCCTCCGTTCCGTCGGAGCTTTGCCCGTGGACGTCGGCTTCCGTCCTACGGGTAAACTCGGACGGGACCGGTCCCGGAACCATCGAGACCTATTCCCCTAAGTTTTCCCGCTGTTTCCTCTAGAAAGGTGTGCTGTGCTCCGCACACATGACCTCGGATCCCTTCGTTCCGAGCACATTGGACAAACCGTAACCCTGGCCGGCTGGGTAGGCCGCCGCCGTGACCACGGTGGTGTGGCCTTCGTGGACCTGCGTGATGCGTCCGGCGTGGCTCAGATCGTGGTCCGCGAGGAGGAAGTGTTCCACGGGCTGCGCAACGAGTACGTCCTGCAAGTTACGGGGACCGTCTCCAAGCGCCCCGAAGGCAACGAAAACCCAGCGCTTGGCACGGGTGAGATCGAAGTCATCGCCGAGGACGTGACGGTGCTCAACACCTCCGATCCGCTGCCGTTCCAGATTGACGAGCACGTGGAAGTTGGCGAGGAAGCGCGCCTCAAGCACCGCTACCTTGACCTCCGCCGCCCCGGCCCCAGCCGCAACATCCGGCTGCGCTCCGAAGCCAACCGGGTGGCCCGCGACCTGCTGCATGACGAAGGTTACGTGGAGATCGAGACGCCCACGCTGACCCGTTCCACGCCCGAAGGCGCCCGCGACTTCCTGGTTCCGGCCCGCCTGGCACCTGGCTCCTGGTACGCCCTGCCGCAGTCCCCGCAGCTGTTCAAGCAGTTGCTGCAGGTGGGCGGTTTCGAGAAGTACTACCAGATCGCCCGCTGCTACCGCGACGAGGACTTCCGCGCCGACCGCCAGCCGGAATTCACGCAGCTGGACATTGAGGCCAGCTTCGTGGACCAGGACGACGTCATCCGCCTCGGCGAGAACATCGTCAAGGCTGTCTGGAAGCTCATCGACGTGGAGATCCCCACGCCCATCCAGCGCATCACCTACGCGGACGCCATGGCCCGCTACGGTTCGGACAAGCCCGATCTTCGCTTCGGCCAGGAACTGACGGAGCTCACGGAGTTCTTCAAGGACACCAATTTCGGTGTCTTCAAAGCGCCCTACGTTGGCGCCGTGGTCATGCCCGGCGGGGCGTCGCAGGCGCGCCGTGCCCTGGATGCCTGGCAGGAATGGGCCAAGCAGCGCGGCGCCAAGGGCCTGGCGTACGTCCTCTACAAGGAAGACGGCGAGCTTGCCGGTCCGGTCGCCAAGAACCTGACAGACACTGAACGCGCCGGCCTGGCCGACGCCGTCGGCGCCAAGCCCGGTGACTGCATCTTCTTCGCCGCCGGCGAAAAGACCCCGTCCCGTGCCCTGCTGGGTGCTGCCCGCGTAGAAATCGGCCACCGCACCGGCCTGATCGATCCCACGGACTGGGCTTTCTGCTGGGTTGTCGACGCACCGATGTTCGAACCGGCCGCCGCTGCTGTGGCTTCCGGCGACGTCGCAGTGGGCGCTGGCCAGTGGACCGCCGTACACCACGCCTTCACCTCGCCCAAGCCGGAGTTCCTCGACACGTTCGACAAGGACCCCGAGTCCGCGCTGTCCTACGCCTACGACATCGTCTGCAACGGCAACGAGATCGGCGGCGGTTCCATCCGTATCCACCAGCGTGACGTGCAGGAACGCGTCTTCGAACTGATGGGGCTGAACAAGGAAGACGCCCAGACCAAGTTCGGCTTCCTCCTCGAAGGTTTCAAGTACGGAGCGCCCCCGCACGGCGGCATCGCGTTCGGCTGGGACCGGGTGGTTTCGCTGCTGGCCGGTGTCGAGTCCATCCGCGACGTCATCGCCTTCCCGAAGTCAGGCGGCGGGTTCGATCCGCTGACCGCTGCCCCGGCACCCATCACTGCGCAGCAGCGCAAGGAAGCCGGTGTCGATTTCAAGCCTGAGGCTGCCAAGCCCGTCGAGGCCAGGAAGGCCGAAGCGGTCAAGTAACACACCTTACTGAGCGGCAGGAGGCTCCCCGGATTCGTCGGGGCGCCTCCTGTCCCTGCTTAACCCACTTGGAGGAAAACGCCGTGTCCAGCACCGCCGTTGACGACCACCTTGCCGGATTCCCTGGCCTCGAAGCCGCCATGGATGCGGCGTGGCCCGCGCCGGAGCGCCATGACCTGGGTCCGTGGGTTCTTCGTGCCGCCGGGGGAGTGACCCAGCGGGCTAATTCGATCTGGCCGAGGCCAGCCAGCGGTGCGGGAGAGCCGGAGCTTGCCGGCCTGCTTCGGGACGCCCGGTCCTGGTACCGCAGCCGCCGGCTGCCCCTGATCTTCCAGGTCACCGCCACCGCCGAAGCGGCTGCCCTTAATTCCTTCCTGGACGCGGAGGGCTTCACCACGCAGTCCGAAACCCTGATCATGACCCGGGGCCCAGCGCGCCACGCCCGGGTTACGGGGCCGTGCCCCGCCGTCGAGCTCGCATCTGCTCCCTCTGCTGAATGGCTTGCCGTGTGGTGGGCAGTGGACGGACGGGGCGGCGACGACGCCCTGGCCATCGCCCGCACCATCCTCGAGGGCTGCCCCGCCGTGTACGCCTTGGCCCGGGACGGCGCAGGCCGGCCAGCCGCCGTCGGACGCCTTGCCCTTCCGGACACCGGGCCCGAGGCAAGGGGCGGGCTGTACTCCATGGCGACGAGCCCCGAGTCACGCCGACGCGGTCACGGGACCGCCGTCCTGGAATCCCTGCTCACGACGGGGGCGGAGCGGGACCTTGCAGGCTACTGGCTGCTGGTCACCGCAGCGAACCATGGAGCCCAGGCGCTGTACGCCAACGCAGGGTTCCGGGAAACCGGCCGCTACGTCTACCGCCAGGAACGGCCCAAGCGGCACCTGACAGGCTGCTGAGCAGGTGCCCGCCGCCTGCCCGGCGGGCGGCCGGAGCGCCGGGTCTACTTCCCCGGCGCGTCGCTGACGGTGATCCTGATGGAGCAGGCATCGGAAGCGGCTTTCTTCACGACGGCGGCCCGGGGCTCCGGCACATCCAGGTATGCCAGGAGGTGCAGGCCGGCCCACCTGGCCAATGCCGGGTGCCCCAGGACCGCTTCGGCGAGGGCCCTGTCCCCGCCCGGGACAACGTATTCGAAGGGTTCGGCCGCAAACACCTGGGCGGCCTGCACCGCCACGGCATCCACCAGGGCGTCGGCCTGGTTGGAGCGGCGCCGGGCAAACCGCTGCTGTGACTGGCCGCCGGCCGCGGTGCGGGACTGGACGTACCGGGTGCCCGCTTTGGACGCCAGCAAGAGGCCCTCGGCAGCAATACCGACACCATAGCCGCCGCGCCTCACCAGGAGCAGGCCGCACCGGCGTGGCTGGGCGGCCAGCGACGCGAGGCGTTCCAACGGGCCGGCTCCCCGTCCGGGCCGCCCATGGGCGGGCCAGGGACCTTCGAGGAGCGCTACGGCGCCGTCACCTGCCAATAGCCGCACGCCGTCGTCGTCTTCCCGTATTTCGAAACCGTTGTGGCTGCCGGCGAACCGCCCGGTCCAGCCGGCCAGCCGGGATCCGGAAACAAACGCCGTCCGGACCGAGGGGGAGCGGCCGCTGCCGGCATCATGGGGGGTCATGGCGGGTTCGGGTTTCCTTCCGGATAGCTGTGGCGGGATCGCCGGGTGACTGGAAGTAGCCTATCTATGTGGATGATCTCTTTGGGCCGGGGCAGGGCAATGACGACGACGGCGATTCGGCCGCCTCGGGCAGCGCGCCCGCCAGCTCCTCACCACGCAGTCCGCTGGCCGTCCGCATGCGGCCCCGAACCCTCGACGACGTTGTGGGCCAGCAGCACCTGCTGGGCCAGGGATCGCCGCTGCGCCAGCTGGCGGCAGGAGCCGACGCCGCCGGGCCGGCCGGGCCAAGTTCGCTGATCCTGTGGGGCCCGCCAGGGACCGGCAAAACCACACTGGCGCATGTGATCGCCCGCGGGCCGGGCCGAAAGTTCGTGGAACTGTCCGCCATCACCGCCGGCGTTAAGGACGTCCGCCGCGTCATGGACGACGCCCTGACTGCACGCGACCTCTACAAGACCACCACGGTGCTATTTCTTGACGAGATCCACCGCTTCAACAAGGCGCAGCAGGACGCACTCCTGCCCGGCGTGGAAAACCGCTGGGTGGTCCTGGTGGCCGCCACCACCGAAAACCCGTCCTTCTCGGTGGTGTCACCGCTCCTGTCCCGGTCCCTGCTTCTGACCCTGAAGCCGCTCACGGACGCCGACATCGAAGGCCTGCTCAGCCGCGCCGTAGCGGACCCCCGGGGACTCGACGGCAAAGCGGAACTGGATCCCGAAGCCCTGGCCCACCTGGTCCGGCTGTCCGGCGGCGACGCCCGCCGTGCCCTCACCGCCCTGGAAGCTGCGGCCGGCGTGGCGTTCGGTGATGCCGACGACGCCGGACCCGGGCCGGTAACCGTGGAACTCAAGCACACCGAACGGGCCCTCGACGTCGCAGCAGTCCGCTACGACCGGGCGGGAGACCAGCACTACGACGTCGCCAGCGCGTTCATCAAATCCATCCGCGGCTCCGACGTTGACGCCGCCCTCCACTACCTGGCGCGCATGCTCGAGGCCGGCGAAGACCCGAGGTTCGTGGCCCGCCGCATCGTCATCTCAGCCGCCGAGGACGTGGGCATGGCCGACCCCACGGCATTGCAGACAGCCGTGGCCGCCGCCCAGGCAGTGCAGCTGATCGGCATGCCCGAGGGCCGGATCATCCTGGCCGAAGCGGTGGTGCACCTGGCCACGGCGCCGAAATCGAACGCCGCCTACATGGGCATCAACAAGGCCATCGCTGACGTACGCGCCGGTATGGGCAACGGCATCCCGCCCCACCTGAGGGACTCGCACTACCCGGGCTCCAAGCAACTGGGGCACGGAAAAGGCTACAAATACGCCCACGACGCCCCGCACGCCGTGGCCGCACAACAATATCCGCCGGACGACCTGGTGGGCCGGGACTACTACCAGCCCACCGGCAACGGCGCTGAACGCGACATCGCCGCCAGGCTTGAGCGGCTGCGGAAAATTGTCAGGGGCAAGTAGCCGCCGTGCTAAGGTAGATGTTTGTCTGGCAAGGCACAGGCGCACAATCCACCGAATTTTCGTTTGATGGAGCTGCGCCCTGCGCCCAGTAGCAAAAGGCAGCGGTTGGCCGATGCTCTCCATCAAGGAGGCCAGTAACACTGACACACCGCAGATATTGGAAGGACACAAGTGGCTAACAACACTCGTGCTCGCCGTCAGGCCCGCCTCTCGCGGTCCCTCGGCATTGCTCTGACCCCCAAGGCCGCCAAGTACATGGAGCGCCGCCCGTACGGCCCCGGTGAGCATGGCCGTGCCCGCAAGAAGCAGGACTCCGACTACGCCGTGCGCCTGCGCGAAAAGCAGCGCCTGCGCGCCCAGTACGGCATCCGCGAAGCACAGATGACCCGTGCCTTCGAGGAAGCCCGCCGCACCAAGGGCCTGACCGGTGAGAACCTCATCGAACTGCTCGAAATGCGCCTTGACGCCCTGGTCCTGCGTGCCGGCTTCGCCCGCACCATCGCCCAGGCCCGCCAGCTGGTTGTGCACCGCCACATCCTGGTTGACGGCATCCGCGTTGACCGTCCGTCGTTCCGCGTCGGCGAGGGCCAGCTGGTCCACGTCCACAGCCGCAGCGAGACCATGGTTCCGCTCCAGGTTGCAGCAGCCGGCGCGCACCGCGATGTCCTGCCTGCCGTCCCGGCCTACCTGGACGTCAAGCTTGAGGCACTGCAGGCCCGCCTGGTCCGCCGCCCCAAGCGCTCCGAGGTACCGGTGACCTGCGAAGAGCAGCTCGTCGTCGAATTCTACGCACGCTAAATCCCAGCAGCGTATACAAAGAAGCCCGTGGCAAGCGCCACGGGCTTCTTTGTATGTAAGGTACTTGGGGGACATCTGCCCAACGCGGTTCGCGGGGTGCGCAGGATGGTTCCGGACCACAGAATTTCAAGGAGATGAACGTCTATGACTGGTGGCGATATCGCCGGCCTGGTCGCTGCCGGAGTGTTTGCACTCCTGGTACTGCTGCTCGCCGTGCCCATCCTCAAGCTGGGCAAGGTGCTGGACGAGGTGCGGACATCCATCCGGTCACTGAGCGACGGCGCAACGCCCCTGATGGATGAGGTCACGGCCACCGTGACCACCACCAACCAGCAGCTGAAGAAGGTGGACGGCATTTCGTCAAACGTCTCTGACGCTTCGGCCAACCTTTCGGCGCTGTCGTCCCTGGTGGCCGCCACCGTCGGTTCGCCGCTCATCAAGGTGGCCGCGTTCAGCTACGGCGTCCGCAGTGCGCTCTCCAACCGCAAGAAGCCCGCCACCGGCCGCCGCAGCCGCTAAGCCCCGAAAGTACACCATGAAACGACTTGTCTGGATGGGAATCGGCGTGGCCATCGGCGTTATCGCCTTCCGCAAGGTCACGGAAGCCCAGTCCGCCCTGGGCCCGGAAGGCCTCAACAGGGCTGTAGGCAGGCTGGCTGACGGGGTCTACGACTTCGCCGACGCCGTCCGAGCCGGAATGCAGGAACGCGAAACCGACCTGCGCAGTGCGCTCGGCGTCGAAACCGCGGACCTGGTCCGCAGCTGACGCCCCCGGGCCATCAGCCCGCAACAACCCGGCAGGGAACCCGACCAGGCCCTGCCGCCTGAACGAACTTTCCGCGTGGTCAACCGCGGACCAAGAAGGGTATGAAACAGCTCATGAAATCGCAGGAGATCACCAAGCGCTGGGTGGACTTTTTTGTCAGCAAGGGCCACACGGCGGTTCCCTCCGCATCGCTGGTGTCCAGCGACCCGTCGCTGCTGTTCACTGTGGCCGGCATGGTGCCTTTCATCCCCTACCTCACAGCCCGCGAAGAGGCGCCCTACACCCGCGCCACGAGCGTCCAGAAGTGCATCCGCACCGGCGACATCGAGGAAGTGGGCAAGACCGCCCGGCACGGCACCTTCTTCCAGATGTGCGGCAACTTTTCCTTTGGCGACTACTTCAAGGAAGACGCCATCAAGTACGCCTGGGAGCTGCTCACCACCAGCGTTAACGACGGCGGGTACGGCCTGCCGCCCGAGCTCCTGTGGGTGACGGTCTACGAGGAAGACGATGAAGCCAAGGAACTGTGGCTGAAGAACACCGGCGTTCCCGCGGAGCGGATCCAGAAGATGGGCAAAGCCGACAACTACTGGAACACCGGCCAGCCCGGCCCGGCCGGCCCCTGCTCCGAGATCTATTACGACCGCGGTCCCGCTTACGGCATCGAAGGCGGTCCGCTGGCTGACGAGACCCGGTACATCGAAATCTGGAACCTCGTCTTCATGCAGTACCAGATCGACAACGTCCGCTCCAAGGACGACTTTGACATCGTGGGTGAGCTGCCCAAGAAGAACATCGACACCGGACTGGGCATGGAGCGCCTGGCCATGATCCTCCAGGGTGTCGAGAACATGTACGAGACGGACCAGGTCCGTCCCGTCATCGACAAGGCCGCCGAACTCTCCGGCAAGGAATACACCTCCGCCGAAACCCCGGATGACCCCCACCACACGGACGATGTCCGGATGCGCGTTGTGGGTGACCACATCCGGTCCGCCCTGATGCTGATTTCCGACGGCGTGACCCCCTCGAACGAGGGACGTGGCTACGTCCTGCGCCGCCTCATCCGCCGTGCCGTGCGCTCCATGCGCCTCCTCGGCGTCGAGCAGGCCTGCCTCCCGGACCTGCTGCCGGCTTCGCGCGACGCCATGAAGGGCGTCTACCCCGTAGTCGACACGGACTTCGCCAGGATCAGCCGGATTGCCTACGCCGAAGAAAAGGCCTTCCTGCGGACCATTGCGTCCGGCACGGCGAGGCTCGAGGACGCGGTCAAGGAGTCCAAGGCCGCCAACAAGCAGCTTTCCGGTGAAGACGCCTTCGCCCTTCACGACACCTACGGTTTCCCCATTGACCTCACCCTGGAAATGGCCGAGGAAGCCGGGCTGAAGGTTGACGAGGCCGCCTTCCGCAGCCTGATGCAGGAACAGCGCCAGCGTGCCCAGGCCGACGCCAAGGGCAAGAAGGGCGGCCACGCCGACCTCAGCGCCTTCCAGGAGATCCTGGCCCAGGGCGAGACGGTCTTCACCGGGTACACCGAGCTCGACGGCGAATCCCGCGTCCGTGGGCTGCTCACCGGCGGCCGTCCGGTCCAGCAGGCAGCCACCGGCGACGAGATCGAACTTGTCCTGTCGGAAACACCGTTCTACGCCGAGGCCGGCGGCCAGGCCGCCGATACGGGCCTCATCACCGGTGACGGCTTCGTGGTCGAGGTCCTGGACGTCCAGCGCCCCGTCAAGGGCCTGAGCGTCCACAAGGCGATTGTCCGCGAAGGTGAAATCGGCGCCGACTCGCTGGTGCGCGCCGCCGTCGACCGCGAACGCCGCCATGCCGCCGAGCAGGCGCACACGGGCACGCACATCGTGCACGCCGCCCTGCACCAGATCCTCGGCCCGGAAGCCACCCAGCGCGGATCCTTCAACAAAGCCGGCTACCTGCGGTTCGACTTCGCCTGGGGCGAGGGCCTGAGCACCGCCACCCGGTCAGAAATCGAAGAGGTTTCGAACCTGGCCATCCGCAACAACTACGCGGTGGAAACCAAGGTTATGGGCCTTGCGGAGGCGAAGGCCCTGGGTGCCATGGCCCTGTTCGGCGAGAACTATGGCAGCGAAGTCCGTGTCGTCGAGATCGACGGCGCCTGGTCCCGTGAGCTGTGCGGTGGTACGCACGTAGCCAACACCTCGCTGATCGGCAGCCTTTCCCTGTTGGGCGAACAGTCCGTAGGGTCCGGAAACCGCCGCGTGGAAGCTTTCGTGGGCATGGAGGCCTTCCGGCACCTGGCGGCCGAACGTGCGCTCGTCAACGAGCTGACCGACCTCCTGAAGGTGCCGTCCGGGCAGCTGGCCGACCGGATCTCCGCAACGCTTGCCAAGCTTAAGGCCACGGAAAAGGAACTTGACCGGCTCCGCAAGGAGCAGCTGGCAGCCTCAGCAGCCCAGCTGGTCAACAGCGCCAGGGACGCGGCGGGTGTCAGCCTCATCGCCCATGATGCCGGTTCCGTCAGCGGGGCCGACGACATCCGCGGCCTGGCACTGGACCTCCGCAACCGGCTGGGCTCGGCACCTGCCGCGGTGGCTGTTGCAGGCGTGGCCAACGACCGTCCGCTCGTCCTGGTAGCCACCAACGAAGCCGCCCGGAACGCCGGAGTGAAGGCCGGAGCCCTGGTTCGCCTGGCTGCCGGAGTCCTCGGCGGCGGCGGCGGCGGCAAGGACGATGTGGCCCAGGGCGGCGGCACCGATGCAGGCAAGGTGGGTGCCGCGCTGGCAGCCATCCTGGACGCCGTCGAACGGCGCCACTCCTGACATGGCCGATCCCGCAACCGCCGGCGGCTACCCCCAGGGCGTCAAACTGGGGGTAGACGTTGGCACGGTCCGGGTGGGGGTGGCCATCTGCGACCGTGACTCCATCCTGGCCACGCCGTACAAAACGCTGGACCGGAACACCAAAAAGAACTCCGACGTTCGCCTGATCGCGAAGCTGGCGGAGGAGCTGGGAGCTGTGCAGGTCATCGTGGGCATGCCCCGCACCATGAAGGGCGAGGAACACGCGTCAGCCAGGATGGCTTCCGACTATGCCGGCCTGCTCGCGGCCGAGCTCACAGCCCGCGGCCTGGACGTGCCGGTCAACATGGTTGACGAGCGGCTCAGCAGCGTCACGGCGCACCGCAACCTGCACGAAGCTGGCATGAGCAGCAGGAACCACCGTAAAGTAGTTGATCAGGTCGCGGCCGCAGGCATCCTGCAGCACGCCATCGACATGCAGAAAGCCCGGGGAGCGGATGTCGGCTCACGCGTGACAGCGCCATCCCCGTCCGTGGACCTGGGGGTCAGCGGGGCGGATGAGTCCGTCCGCGCCACCCCGGATACGGCCAGATTTTCAGATAATGGAAGGCAACAGTGAGCCCTGCCAACATTGACGACGCCTCAGGGCCCCTGAACGACGGGGGAGGGAGGCCACTGACGCGCAAGGAGATCCGGGCACGGGAAAAGAGCCTCGACACCGGCGGCCAGGGCGCTGTCCCTGAGCAGGCCTACGAGACCGGTGCCGACGTGCCCCCGCAGCCCGCAGATCCCCCCGCCGTCCCTGCGCAGCCAGCCACCGGCCCCACTGCTGCAGCGCCGTTGCCGGCTGCACCGGCTGCGCCTCCTTCCATCCAGGAGGCGGCCCCTGACAACAGGGAGCCGGACAACAGGATGCCTGACAACAGGGAGCGGGACAACGGAACGCACGACGACGGAGGTCACCATGGTGCCGCACGGCAGGACCCGGCCGCGCACGGTGCGCCTGCGCAACCTGAACCCGTCGCCGACAACGTGAGTGCCCCCCACGAACCCGACCACCGGCACGGCGAAGTGTTCGCCGCCGACGACCACCAGGACCTGCAGGAGGCCGGGGAACACCCGGCCACGGACGTTCATGAGTACGCGGGCGACCCCCACTATGCGGACCCGGCCCAGTACCCGGACGGCCACGAGTACCACGGCAACGCCCATTACGGTCAGGCCCACGACGATGCCGACTACCACCACGACCTGCAAGGCGATGAGGCCGGCCATCACGCCGGCCACCCGGAGGACGCTCACCATGCTGACACTGCAGCGCACAGCCTCATCGCCGGTGCAGCGGCAACCCAGGTAGTGGGCAGGCCCTCAAAGAAGGTGCGCCGCCGCCGCAGGCTGCTTGCCCTCTTCCTCACCCTCGCCGTTTTCGTTACTGCCGTGGCAGTTGGCGCGCAGTTCCTCAAGCCCCTCCTCGGCAGCACCAAAGCCAGCGACTTCCCGGGCCCCGGCTCGGGCCAGGTCCAGGTAACGGTGGATAACGGGGAAGGCACCCGTTCCGTGGCCATGGACCTCGAAAACAAGGGCGTCGTGGCCAATGCTGACACGTTCCTGCAGGCGTTCAGCGCTTCAGGCGGCACGCTGGCCCCGGGTGACTACACCTTCAAGTCTGAAATGAAGAACAAGGACGCAGTCGACGTCCTCCTGGGCCAGGACAAGGGCAAGGTGATCTACTTCGCCCTCAGCGCGGGCCTGCGGGTCAACGAGTCCCTCCAGGCCATCTCCGAAGGTTCCGGCGTATCGATCCAGCAACTCCAGACGCTCAGTAACGATCCGGCGCAGTTCGGCTTGCCGGCAACCGCCAAGAACCTGGAGGGCTACCTCGCACCGGGCGAGCACCGCTTCCCGCTGGGAACGCCCGCCAAGGACATCCTGCAAGCCCTGGTCAAGGTGACCGTGGACGAGCTGGTGTCCCAGGGCATCACCGATCCCGCCAAGCAGTACCAGTCCGTGATCGTGGCCAGCATCGTCCAGGCCGAAGGCGGCCAGGCCGAATACGGCGACGTCGCCGGAGCCATCTACAACCGGCTCAAGCCCAACGACCAGACCGGCGGCTTCCTGCAGGTGGACTCGGCCGTGACGTACGGGCTCGGGACGAAGAGCTACAACTTCACGGACGAGCAGCGCCAGGACAAGTCCAACCCGTACAACACGTACGCGAACCCGGGGCTGCCTCCGGGACCCATTGGCTCGCCGGGCAAGACTGCCATCGACGCGGCCGCCAGGCCCAAGACCAACGACTACCTCTTCTGGGTAACAGTCAACCTGGACACCAAGGAGACCAAGTTCGCCAAAACCCTGGCCGAACACAACGTCTACGTTGAGCAGTACAACTCCTGGTGCCGGGCGAACGTGGGCCGCTGCACATGACCCTGCGGGCAGCAGTGCTGGGGCACCCGATCAGCCATTCAAAGTCCCCGGCCCTGCATCTTGCGGCCTACGGGCAGCTGGGTGCAGACATCAGCTACACGGCAATCGACGTCACCGAGCAACTCCTGCCGGGCCTGATGGGCCAGGTCCGCAACCAGCCGGGATGGTGCGGACTTTCGGTCACCATGCCGTTGAAGACCGCCATGCTGGGCCACGTGGACGAGGTCCGCGGCATCGCCCGGACCCTCGGAGTGGTCAATACCGTCTCCTTTGAGGACGACGGACACGGAGCGCGGGCCATCGGCACCAACACCGACGTGGCTGGAATCGTCAACGCCCTCCGGCACGCGGGAGCGGATACCGCACCCTCCGCGGTCATCCTCGGTGGCGGCGGCACCGCGGCTTCCGCTGTCGCCGCACTGCGGGAACTCGGAACCCGCCGAGCTCAGATTTTCGTACGGGACCCTGCCCGAACCGCAGACGTCCGTGCCGCGGCCTCAAGCGCCGGCGTCGACCTTGACGTGCTGACGCTGGCCGAAGCCGTGCTGCCCACGGCTGCTGCCGACGTCGTCATTTCCACGTTGCCGCCCCGGGCGGCGGACGGCCTGGCCGCGGAGATAGCCGCCCTGAAGACGGAAACCCCGGGCGTCCTGCTGGATGTCGCCTACGACCCCTGGCCCAGCCTGATCGCGTCGGTGTGGCAGGCGGGTGGCGGTGCCGTGGTCCCCGGACTGGAGATGCTGCTGTACCAGGCAGTGGAACAGGTGCGCCTTTTCACGGGCCGCGGGGATGACGTTAATGCAGCTGTCATAGATGTGATGTGCGCCTCAGTCGGCCTTCCCCGACGGGCTTTGTAACCGCCCTACGTGGCAGGATGGAAGATATGTTGCGTTGGTTGACTGCCGGTGAATCCCATGGTCCGGCTCTGATGGGAATTATTGAAGGCGTCCCCGCCGGTGTTGAAATCACCAGCGGGCACATCGCAGACTCCCTGGCCCGCCGCCGGCTCGGATACGGCCGCGGCGCCCGGATGAAGTTCGAACAGGACGTTGTCACTATCCTGGGCGGCGTCCGGCACGGGGTGACCCAGGGCGGTCCTGTGGCTGTCCAGGTGGGAAACACCGAATGGCCCAAGTGGGAACAGATCATGGCGCCGGATCCGGTGGATCCGGAACTCCTCGCCGACCAGGCGCGCAACGCGCCCCTGACCCGCCCCCGTCCCGGCCACGCGGACTTCACCGGCATGCAGAAGTACGGCTTCGATGAAGCCCGTCCCGTGCTGGAACGTGCCAGCGCCCGCGAGACCGCCACCCGGGTGGCCATGGGCACCGTCGCCGCCCAGTTCCTCAAGCACCTCGGCATCGAGCTCGTCAGCCACACGGTGTCCATCGCCAGCGTTTCCGTACCCGACGGCCGGCCGCTCCCTGAGCCGGCAGATGTCATCGCTTTGGACGCCGATCCGCTGCGCTGCTTTGACCGGGAAACCTCGGACGCCATGGTTGCCGAGGTTGACGCCGCCCACAAGGAAGGCGAAACCCTTGGCGGCGTGGTGGAGGTCCTGGCTTACGGACTGCCGCCCGGACTGGGCAGCTACGTCCATTGGGACCGCCGGCTGGATTCGCGCCTGGCTGCTGCCCTCATGGGAATCCAGGCCATCAAGGGCGTCGAAGTGGGCGACGGATTCCGGACCGCTGCGCGCCGCGGCTCCGGGGCCCACGATGAAATCGTGCGCGATGAAGACGGCCGGATCGTGCGCGCCAGCAACCGGGCAGGCGGCATCGAAGGCGGCATGAGCATCGGAGACGTCCTGCGTGTCCGCGCCGCGATGAAGCCGATCGCCACGGTGCCCCGCGCCCTGAAAACGATCGACGTCAGCACCGGCGAACCGGCCAAGGCCCATCACCAGCGCTCCGACGTCTGTGCCGTTCCGGCGGCAGGCGTGGTGGCCGAGGCCATGGTGGCCTTGGTCCTGGCTGAAGCCGTTACCGAGAAATTCGGCGGGGACTCCGTGGCTGAGACCGCCCGCAACATCAAGGGTTACCTGGACAACATTCCGGCGTCCCTGGACTCGATCGGCCAGTAGTGCCCGCCCAAAGCAGCACCGGGCCCGTCGGTATCCGGCCGATCGTCCTGATCGGCCCCATGGCAGTGGGTAAATCCGCCATCGGACAGCAACTGGCCCAGCAACTCGGTGCACCGTTCGTTGACACGGATGCCGTGATCGTGGCGGGCCACGGCTCCATCGCCGACATCTTCGCCGGCCGGGGCGAACGGGCCTTCCGCGAGATCGAAGCCCGTGCTGTTGCCTCCGCCGTTGAAGCGGCCGAAGGCACGGCCACGGTGATCTCGCTCGGCGGTGGTGCTGTTCTGGACTCTGGAACGCAGCAGCTGATGGGCCGCTGCACAGTGGTCTACCTCGAATGCGATGCGAACACCGTTGCTGCCCGCATTGCCCGTAACTCCGGGCGACCCCTGCTGGCAGGGGACGCCATGGGACGCTGGACAGAAATGTTCGCCACCCGCAAGCCGGTCTACGAGAGGCTTGCAGACATCACCCTGGACGTGCGCCAGGGCTCGATATCCGAGCTCGGCAACCGGCTGGAAGCAGCGCTGCAGAACTACGCAGCTGCCAAACAGGAAGTTGAAACGTGAACACCTCATCAACAGTCATCAAGGTCACCGGTGAAACCGCCGCCAACAACTACGACGTTGTGGTGGGGCGGGGCCTGCTGGGAACCCTTTCGGAAATCCTGGGAGAGCGGGTGCGGCGCGTGCTGGTCATCCACCCCCGGGCCCTCCGCCTCACCGGGGACACCGTCCGTGATGACCTTGAATCCGCGGGCTTCACTGCACTGACCGCGGAAATCCCCGACGCCGAAGAAGGCAAGCACATCCAGGTTGCAGCCTTCTGCTGGCAGGTCCTGGGCCAGAACGACTTCACCCGGTCAGACGCCATTGTCGCCGTTGGCGGGGGAGCGGTCACCGACCTTGCCGGCTTTGTTGCCGCCACCTGGCTCCGCGGCGTCAAAGTCATCCACATGCCCACCAGCCTGCTGGGGATGGTGGACGCCTCCGTGGGCGGCAAGACCGGCATCAACACTGCGGAAGGCAAGAACCTGGTGGGCGCGTTCCACCCGCCTGCAGCCGTGCTGGCGGACCTGGACACGCTGGACACCCTGCCCCGGAACGAACTAATTTCCGGCATGGCCGAAGTGGTCAAGTGCGGCTTCATCGCGGACCCCGCCATCCTCGAACTGGTGGAGAAGGACTTTGCCGCGGTCACTGATCCGCGGTCTGAGACGCTCCGCGAGCTCATTGAACGTGCCATCGCCGTCAAAGCCAAAGTGGTCTCCGAAGACCTCAAGGAATCCGGGCTTCGCGAAATCCTCAACTACGGCCACACCCTGGGCCACGCCATCGAACTGGTGGAACGCTACTCGTGGCGGCACGGCGCCGCCGTCTCCGTCGGCATGATGTTCGCCGCGGAACTCGCCCGCAGCGTGGGCCGCCTGAGCGATGCCGACGCCGACAGGCACCGAAGCATCCTCGAAGGACTTGGGCTCCCGGTCACCTACCGGCGGGACCGGTGGCAGGGCCTGCTGGACGGTATGCGGCGGGACAAGAAGTCCCGCGGCGACCTGCTGCGGTTCGTGGTGCTGGACGGTGTGGCCAAGCCGGGCATCCTGGATGTCCCCGACACGTCCCTCCTGTTCGCCGCCTACCAGGAAGTCGCTTCCTGATGCAGGGCGACATGGAAGGCACCGCCGAATGGCCAGAGGCAGGTTTCCCGGGAATCCGGATCAACCCTGAAACCCTGCTGCCGCAAATCGTCAACGACGATGCGTGCAGGGAAGCATTGGCAGCCTCCACCGATCCTGCCGACCACGTCTTCGTGCTGCTGGTCGAGGGCCACGGGGCAGAGGCTGCCGAACTGCTGGCCGAAGCCCGGTTCAATGATCCTGAATCCTTCCGACTGCGTGCGTTCGAAGCAGAGGTCCTGCGGGTCTCGAACCGGTTGGACAGGGCTGTGGAGCTCTTCCGCCAGCTCCTGCACGAGGTCCAGGGCACTCCCAAGGAAGCCCTGGCACTGCAGTTCCTGGGCAAGACCCAGTACACGGCCGGGCAGACCTCAGCTGCTGTTGAATCCTTTGCCCGCGCCTTGGACCTGCGCGTGGCACAGTCGGCCGATGCGGCGCTGATCTACTCGTCAACAGTGGCCCTTCAGCGCGCGCGGGACGTACTGGACCTGGCCTGCTGAGTCCCCGCTTTGGGCCGCCGGGGAAGTCCGCGCCCAATTGCCGGTAGAATAGTTTTTGAATTTTTTCCCAGCTCCCCGGATCTTTGACAAAAACGTGCAGGCACGCCATGCGGCGGACTGCCCGGCATAGAACGTCTGACTACGCGCCAGACTGAGAAACCTAAGGAAACCCAGTGGCAACCACGAACGACATTAAGAACGGAACGGTCCTGAAGCTCGAGGGCCAGCTCTGGAACATCATCGAGTTCCAGCACGTCAAGCCCGGCAAGGGTGGCGCTTTCGTGCGTACGAAAATGCGCAACGTGATGTCCGGCAAGGTTGTGGACAAGACGTTCAACGCCGGCCTCAAGATCGAAACCGCCACGGTTGACCGCCGGGACTACCAGTACCTGTACCAGGACGGCGCCGACTTCGTGTTCATGGACACCACGGATTACGACCAGATCACCGTCTCCGGCGCCACCGTGGGCGACGCCACCAACTTCATGCTCGAGAACCAGATGGTCAACATCGCCATCCACGAGGGCAACCCGCTCTACATCGAACTGCCGCCGAGCGTTGTCCTGGAAATCACCTACACCGAGCCCGGCCTGCAGGGCGACCGCTCCTCCGCAGGCACCAAGCCGGCCACGCTGGAAACCGGCTACGAGATCCAGGTTCCGCTGTTCGTCGAAAACAACACCAAGGTCAAGGTGGACACCCGTGACGGCAGCTACCTCGGCCGGGTCTCTGAGTAGTGAGCGCACGCGGTAAAGCCCGCAGCAGGGCACTGGATGTTCTTTTCGAAGCGGAGCAGCGCTCCGTGTCTGCCTTTGACGTCCTGCGTGCACGGCGCGAAAAGACCGACCAGATCGTCAACCCCTACACCCTGGAAATCGTCGAAGGCGTAGTATCCCGCCAGTCAGCCATCGACGAGTTCCTGGAAACCTATTCGCAGGGCTGGAGCCTGGAGCGCATGCCTTCGGTGGACCGGATCATCCTGCGTATCGGCACCTGGGAACTGCTTTACAACGACGACGTCCCCGATGGCGTCGCCGTCAGCGAGGCCGTGGCCCTGGCCAAGACCTTGTCCACGGACGAGTCGCCCCAGTTCATCAATGGGCTCCTGGGACGCCTGCAGCAGCTGAAGCCGTCGCTGCTGGCCTGACCCACGAACCAGCCATGAAGGCCGCACCCCCCCGGGGGTGCGGCCTTCGGGCGTTAACGTGGCCAGCCGCCGTCGAACCCTGTCCTGTTCGCAGGTCAGGACCTGCAAGGTCCGGTTCCGCGACCAAGCCCGGGATGTGACGAAGGAACCCAAAGCACCCGACGCGCGGCTAGGCGACGATTGCCGCCCGGAGTGCCAATACCCGTTGCAGCTGCTTACGTTCCTCCGCCTGGTGCAGCTGCACATCGCGGCCGCTGAGGATCCGCTGCCGGATATTGGCCAGCAGCGTGGCCGCCCTGAGGAAATCCTTCATCTGCTGTTTCTTGCCGTAGCCGGCAGCCCAGTTCAGCACGGTCCGCCGGCCGCCAATGGTGCCCAGCAATTCGACCTCCGCCGGGGTAAACCAGCCCGCGGCGGAGTACTCCAGCAGCCGCTGCCTTGTCAGCCGTTTTTCGGCCACCCGCAGCACCACAATCCCGGCAACTGCAAGGCAGAAAATCGGCACCTGGACCACGATGTAGTCCACCAGGAAGCCGCTGCCCATGCTGTTCCACCGGTTATGCAGGAACATCGCCGGCAGCAGCCCCACGAAGAAGGCCAGGATGGAAGCTCCGGTGTGCCATCGCCGGGCCGCGAAGCCCATGATCAGCCCGGTGGTCCCGGTAAAGATGGCGTGGGCGAACGGGGACATCACGCCGCGGAGGAAGAACACCTGGGCAAAATCGCCACCCGGACCCGGCGCCTCGGCGATGGCGCGGCCGAAATAGAGGATGTTTTCGGTGAACGCGAAGCCGCCGGCAATCGTGAAGGCAAAAACCACGCCGTCCACCGGACCGTCGAAATGTTTCCTGGCCAGCAGCAGGAGGACCAGCAGGCCAAGGGACTTCGCGAACTCCTCGACGATGGGTGCCTGCACTGTGGCCATGTAGGTCCGCAAGTCCGGTTCATCCGAGAACTGGAACGTCAGCACAAACAGTGGCTGCACCAGCAAAGTGACGGCAATCGACACGGCCGCGCCCCAGGTGAAGGCGAAGAACAGCAGCCGCTTAGGCTCCGGCTCCCACTTATCGATGATGACAACAGCCAGCAGTACCAGGGACAGCGGTATCAGCGACGCGACGAAGCCACCCACGAAGCCGGCAGTCCCCGTGTTGGCCAGCAGGAACGGCACCACCAGGAACAGGCTGAGGAACGCGAGGATTCCACCCGCCACCGTGAGGCCGACCAGTCCGCCGTTCAGCCTGCCCGGCCTGCGTGCCGCTCCCTGGTCCGGTGGAGGCAGGACGCTGCTGACGGGACGGCCGCGGTGGTCCGGGGCGGCCAGGTAATGCTGCGGCGCCACCTGGCCCATCCAGCTGGGATTCGCTGGGCCGGGCAGGGGACTGGAGGCGCCCGGGTGGGGACCGTAGGGCGGGCCCGACGGCGGCTGGTGGGGATGCATCGACATATCCGCAAGCCTAGGTGGCGCGTTGGCCCGGTCCAAGGACCGTCCGCAGGCCGCGTTTCAATGTGACGATCAACGCGTTGATCCGGCGCCGCCGGGCCGCGGGCCTATGGTAATTTTGAAACGCACATGATCCTTTTTTAATTCCGTCCTGTGAGGCGGGGAAAGGGGAGACGAGCGTTGACATCTGTCACCAGCGCACCGGTTCCAGCCAGGGTAGTACTCAGCCAGGCTGACATAGACCGTGCCCTCACTCGTATCGCCCATGAGATCCTCGAAGCCAACAAGGGATCCCGGGACCTGGTCCTGTTGGGCATTCCCCGCCGCGGATATCCGCTGGCAGTCCGGCTGGCCGGGAAGATCGCCGCCGCGGACAACACCGTTGATGCCGCCGCCATTGTCGGCCAACTGGACGTCACCATGTTCCGGGATGACCTTTCGCACCAGGGAACCCGCCCGCCGTACCCCACCAAACTGCCCCGTACAGGCATCGACAACAAAGTCGTGGTCCTGATCGACGACGTCCTGTACTCCGGCCGGACCATCCGGGCAGCGCTCGACGCCCTCGTGGACCTCGGCCGCCCGCGCATCGTCCGGCTCGCCGTCCTGATCGACCGCGGCCACCGCGAGCTGCCCATCCGCGCCGACCATGTGGGCAAGAACCTGCCCACCTCCTCCGTGGAAAAGGTCCGGGTCCGGCTCGAAGAGACCGACACCCCCGCCGGCGGAGCCCCCGTCAACGAAGTCGTGATTGAGGGTGGACTGTGAAGCACCTGCTCTCCACCCAGGACCTCAGCCTGCACAACGCCATCCGAATCCTCGATACCGCCGAGGAGATGTCGGCCGTAGGCGACCGCGAAGTCAAGAAGCTTCCCGCCCTGCGCGGCCGCACCGTGGTCAACCTCTTCTTCGAAGATTCCACCCGCACCAGGATTTCCTTCGAAGCGGCGGCCAAGCGGTTGTCCGCGGACGTCATCAATTTCGCCGCCAAGGGATCATCGGTCTCCAAGGGTGAATCCCTCAAGGACACCGCCCAGACGCTCTCCGCGATGGGGGCTGACGCCGTCGTCATCCGCCACTGGGCCTCCGGTGCACCGCACCGGCTCGCCGCGACGGACTGGATCGATGCCGGGGTGATCAACGCAGGCGACGGCACCCACGAACACCCCACCCAGGCACTGCTGGACGCCTTCACCATGCGCCGGCACTGGGCGAAACTGTCGGGTACTCCTTCCGAAGGCGCGGACCTGTTGGGCATGCGCGTGGCGATTGCCGGGGACGTCCTGCACTCACGCGTGGCCCGTTCCAATGTCTGGCTCCTGCGCACGCTGGGTGCGGAAGTCACCCTGGTGGCTCCTCCCACCCTGCTGCCCATCGGCGCCGAAAAGTGGCCCTGCAGCGTCAGCTACAACCTCGACGAAACAATCGCCCAGGGCGTTGACGCCGTGATGATGCTCCGTGTCCAGGGCGAACGCATGAACGCTTCGTTCTTCCCCAGCACCCGCGAATACTCACGCCGGTGGGGCTTCGATGACAACCGCCTGCGTGCCCTCGACAGCCTGGGCATGAAGGACACCATCATCATGCACCCGGGCCCCATGAACCGGGGGCTCGAAATCAGCGCAGCCGCAGCAGACTCACCGCGTTCCACCGTCCTCGCGCAGGTCCGCAACGGCGTGTCCGTGCGGATGGCTGCGCTGTACCTGCTGCTCTCCGGGGACACCCGGGAAACAGCCGCAACCCCGGTCCTGGCCGCTGCCGGAACCGCCCATTCCACCAAGGAGAGCATCTGATGGCCGGCAACACCGGAACGTACTTGATCCAAGGCGCCTCCATCCTCGGCGGCGAGCCGGCAGACCTGCTGATCCGCGACGGCATCATCGCCGAAGTCGGCACGGGACTCTCGCCGGAAGGACAGGACGGGGACGTCACGGTCATCGACGCCGCGGGCCTGGTGGCGCTTCCCGGCATGGTGGATGTGCACACCCACCTCCGCGAACCCGGCAGGGAAGACGCGGAAACCGTGGAGACCGGAACCCGTGCAGCTGCCCTCGGCGGGTACACGGCCGTCCACGCCATGGCCAACAGCACTCCCGTGGCCGATACCGCCGGTGTAGTGGAGCAGGTATACACCCTGGGACGCGCCGCAGGCTGGGTTGACGTCCGCCCGGTTGGCGCCGTCACGGTGGGCCTGGCGGGGGAGCAGCTGGCTGAACTGGGTGCCATGGCCGATTCCCGGGCCAGGGTCAGGATGTTCTCCGACGACGGCATCTGCGTCCACGACCCCGTCCTGATGCGCCGGGCGCTGGAGTACGTCAAGGCGTTCGACGGCGTGGTGGCCCAGCACGCGCAGGAACCGCGCCTCACCGCCGGGGCACAGATGAACGAAGGCGAGGTGTCCGCCGTCCTCGGCCTGACCGGCTGGCCCGCCGTTGCCGAGGAAAGCATCATTGCCCGCGACGTGCTGCTCGCCCAGCACGTCGGCTCCCGGCTGCACGTCTGCCATGTGTCCACCGCCGGTTCGGTGGAAATCATCCGCTGGGCCAAGGAACGCGGAATCAACGTCACCGCCGAGGTCACTCCGCACCACCTGCTACTCACCGACGACCTGGTCCGCAGCTACGATCCTGTCTTCAAGGTTAATCCGCCGCTGCGCACCGACTCCGACGTCCAGGCATTGCGCGCCGGGCTGGCAGACGGCACCATCGACGTTGTGGGAACCGACCATGCGCCGCACCCCAGCGAGCACAAGGAATGCGAATGGGCACAGGCGGCCATGGGCATGACCGGCCTGGAAACCGCGCTGTCCGTGGTCCAGCACACGATGATCGAGACAGGCCTGATGACCTGGGCCGACTTCGCCCGCGTCACATCCGCGGCGGCTGCGCAGATCGGCCGGCTGGAAGACCAGGGCCGTCCGCTCGAAGCCGGCGAACCCGCCAACGTCATCCTGGTGGACCCCGCCGCCCGCTGGACCGTGGACCCGTTCAAGATGGCCACCATGGGCCGCAACTCGCCCTTCAAGGGACGCGAGCTCCCGGGCAAGGTGGTGGCCACGTTCTTCAAGGGCCACCCCACAGTCTTGGACGGCGAACTCAACACGCCCTACCCGCACGCCGCAGTCGAGGCAGGCGCCGCCTGATGGAAAAGATCCTTCCGGGACTGGCGATGCTGGCGATTATCGCCGTCGTCTTTGTCCTCCTCGGCATTGGCTGGCGCAACCGCCTGAAGCGCCAGTCCGACGTCGGGCCCCTGCCCCAGGCGCCCGCAGAACCGGGGGAGCCGTCCGCCGAAGCGGAGGGACAGTACGTTGCCACCACCACCGGCGGCGACTGGCTTGACCGCGTGGCGGTCCACAGCCTCGGCATCCGCACCAACGCAACCCTGGCCGTATACACGGACGGTGTGCTGTTCGACCGTGCCGGCGCCCCCGCCCTCTACATCCCCGCCGCATCGCTCACCGGCGTACGGCAGGAAAGCGGGATGGCCGGCAAGTTCGTGGAGAAGGACGGCCTGCTCGTCCTCACCTGGCTGCACGGCTCCCACGAACTGGACACCGGATTCCGGACCCGCCGCGCGGCGGACAAGGACACCCTGTACACAGCACTCCAGGAATTGATCACTTCAGCCCCGGCGGCTGACGCCACCAGTGGAAAGTAAGACAGTGAAAGCGAATACAGTGACTTCAACCACCGCCACCCCGGCAGCCCCCGCTGCGCTCGTCCTCGAAGACGGACGCATCTTCCGCGGCACCAGCTACGGTGCCACCGGAACCGCCCTGGGCGAAGCCGTCTTCGCCACGGGCATGACCGGATACCAGGAGACCATCACGGATCCTTCCTACGCCCGGCAGCTGGTGGTCCAGACCGCACCGCACATCGGCAACACCGGCGTCAACAGCGAAGACGCCGAATCGCGCCGCATCTGGGTGGCCGGCTACATCGTCCGCGATGCCGCCCGCCGTCCCTCCAACTGGCGCTCCGAACGGTCCCTGGACGAAGAACTCGTCGAGCAGGGCATCGTGGGTATCCAGGGCGTGGACACCCGGGCCATCACCCGCCACCTCCGCGAACACAAGACCATGCGCGCCGGCATCTTCTCCGGCGACGCCGCCCGGGCAACGGACAAGGAACTGGTGGACGCCGTCCTCGCCAGCGCCCCCATGGAAGGCGCCCGCCTGGCCGAGGAAGTCAGCGTTGACGAAGCCTACGTGGTGGAACCCAAGGACCACGGCTGGGACGCCGAACCCCGGTTCAGCATCGCCGCCATCGACCTCGGCATCAAGGCCATGACCCCTGTCCGGTTCGCCGAGCGCGGCGTTCGTGTCCACGTCCTGCCCGCCACCGCCACACTGGAGGACGTCAAGGCGGTCAACCCGGACGGCTTCTTCATGTCCAACGGACCCGGCGACCCCGCCACCGCCGACGCCCAGGTCAAGCTGCTCCGCTCCGTCCTCGACGAGAAGCTGCCGTACTTCGGCATCTGCTTCGGCAACCAGATCCTGGGCCGTGCCCTCGGGTTCGGCACCTACAAGCTCCGCTACGGCCACCGCGGGATCAACCAGCCCGTCATGGACCGCCGCACCGGCAAGGTGGAAATCACCTCCCAGAACCATGGTTTTGCCGTGGACGCACCGCTCGACGGCGCCACCCAGGCCCCGGAGGAGCGCTACGGCCGGGTGGAGGTCAGCCACGTCAGCCTGAACGACGACGTCGTGGAAGGCCTCGCCTGCCTCGACATCCCGGCTTTCTCGGTGCAGTACCACCCCGAGGCCGCGGCCGGCCCGCACGACGCCGCGTACCTGTTCGACCGCTTCATTGACCTGATGGACGGCACCCGGGACGGCAAGACCGCCAACGAGTCCAAGGATCCCGTGGACTCCGCCCACCCCGCGAACGCGGACAACGCAGCAGCAGGCAGCACAAAATCCGCCGCGCCGAAAAACTCCGACACCAAGACTGAGGACAAGAAGTAATGCCCAAGAGAACTGACCTTAAGAGCGTCCTGGTCATCGGTTCCGGCCCGATCGTCATCGGCCAGGCCGCCGAATTCGACTACTCCGGTACCCAGGCACTGCGTGTCCTCAAGGAGGAAGGCCTCCGCGTCATCCTCGTGAACTCCAACCCGGCCACCATCATGACCGACCCCGAGTTCGCCGACGCCACCTACATCGAGCCCATCACCCCCGAGGTGGTGGAGAAGATCATCGCCAAGGAACGCCCGGATGCCGTGCTGCCCACCCTGGGTGGCCAGACGGCGCTCAACACGGCCATCGCGCTGGACAAGAACGGTGTGCTCGAGAAGTACAACGTGGAACTCATCGGTGCGAACATCGCCGCCATTGAGCTCGGCGAAGACCGCGAAAAGTTCAAGGGCGTGGTTGAGCGCTGCGGTGCCGAATCCGCCCGCAGCCACATCATCCACTCCATGGACGAAGCCCTCGAGGCAGCCAAGGACCTTGGCTACCCGATGGTGGTCCGCCCCTCCTTCACCATGGGCGGCCTGGGCTCCGGCCTTGCCTACAACGAGGACGACCTCCGCCGCATTGTCGGCCAGGGCCTCCAGTACAGCCCCACCAGCGAGGTCCTGCTCGAAGAGAGCATCCTCGGCTGGAAGGAATACGAGCTCGAGATGATGCGGGACAAGAACGACAACGTGGTTGTCGTCTGCTCCATCGAGAACTTCGACCCCGTGGGCGTGCACACCGGCGACTCCATCACCGTGGCGCCGGCCCTCACCCTGACCGACCGTGAGTACCAGAAGCTCCGTGACGTCTCCATCGCCGTGATCCGTGAAGTGGGCGTGGACACCGGCGGCTGCAACATCCAGTTCGCCATCGACCCCGCCACCGGCCGCGTGGTGGTCATCGAAATGAACCCCCGCGTCTCCCGTTCTTCGGCCCTGGCGTCAAAGGCCACCGGGTTCGCGATCGCCAAGATCGCCACCAAGCTGTCTCTGGGCTACACACTGGATGAGATCCCCAACGACATCACCCAGAAGACCCCGGCGTCCTTCGAACCGACGCTCGACTATGTTGTGGTCAAGGTTCCCCGCTTCGCGTTCGAGAAGTTCCCGGCTGCCGACAACACCCTCACCACCACCATGAAGTCGGTGGGCGAAGCCATGGCCATGGGCCGCAACTTCACCGAAGCCCTGCAGAAGGCCCTCCGCTCCCTGGAGCAGAAGGGCTCGCAGCTGGACTTCAGCTCCGTGCCGGAGTACGAGGTCGCCGAGCTCATCGAAAAGGCCAAGCGCCCCACCACGGACCGCCTGTACCAGGTTCAGCGCGCCCTGCTGGGCGGCGCCACCGTGGAACAGCTCTTCGAGGCCACCAAGATCGATCCGTGGTTCCTGGACCAGCTCGAACTCCTCAACGAGGTTTCCCGTGAGATCCGCCAGGCCGGCGCCCTCACCACGGACATGCTGCAGCGCGCCAAACGCCAAGGCTTCTCCGACGAGCAGATCGGCGCCTTGACGCACAACTCCGAGGCAGTGGTCCGCGGAGTCCGCCAGGCCCTGGGCATCCGCCCCGTCTACAAGACCGTTGACACCTGCGCCGCCGAGTTCGCTGCTTACACGCCGTACCACTACTCGGCCTACGACGAGGAGGATGAGGTTGCGCTGCACTCCAAGCCGTCCATCCTGATCCTCGGCTCAGGCCCCAACCGCATCGGCCAGGGCATCGAGTTCGACTACTCCTGCGTCCACGCCTCCATGGCGCTGCGCAAGGCCGGCTACGAGACCGTGATGGTCAACTGCAACCCCGAAACCGTCTCCACGGACTACGACGTCTCCACCCGCCTGTACTTCGAGCCGCTGACGCTTGAAGACGTGCTGGAAGTCATCGCGGCTGAGGAGCGCACCGGCGGCGTCATGGGCGTCTTCGTCCAGCTCGGCGGCCAGACCCCGCTGAAGCTGGCCCAGCAGCTGGCCGACGCCGGCGTGCCCATCCTCGGCACCTCCCCGGAGGCCATCGACCTTGCCGAACACCGTGGCGCCTTCTCCCGCGTGCTGGACAAGGCCGGCCTGGTTTCCCCGAAGAACGGCACCGCCGTGTCCTTCGAGGACGCCAAGAAGATCGCCGACGAAATCGGCTACCCGGTGCTGGTCCGCCCGTCCTACGTCCTCGGCGGCCGCGGCATGGAGATCGTCTACGACGAGCCCAACCTCTCCCGATACATCGCCAACGCCACCGAGATCACCCCGGACCACCCCGTCCTGATTGACCGCTTCCTGGAAGACGCCGTCGAAATCGACGTCGACGCGCTCTTTGACGGCACCGACATGTACCTGGGCGGCATCATGGAGCACATCGAGGAGGCCGGCATCCACTCCGGCGACTCCGCCTGTGTCCTGCCGCCGATCACGCTGGGAAACAACGTGATCGAACGCGTCCGCACGGCCACCCGCGCCATCGCCGAGGGCGTTGGCGTCCGCGGCCTGATCAACATCCAGTTCGCGCTGGCCTCCGACGTCCTGTACGTCCTCGAAGCCAACCCGCGGGCCTCTCGCACCGTGCCGTTCGTCTCCAAGGCCACCGGCGTCCAGATGGCAAAGGCGGCCGCCCTGATCGGGACCGGAGTGACCATCAACCAGCTCCGCACCGCCTACAAGATGCTGCCCGAAACCGGCGACGGATCCACCCTGCCCCTGGACGCGCCCGTGGCCGTCAAGGAAGCGGTGCTGCCGTTCAGCCGGTTCCGCACTCCTGAAGGAAAAGTCGTGGACTCGCTGCTTGGCCCGGAAATGCGCTCCACCGGCGAGGTCATGGGCATCGATAAGCACTTCGACACCGCCTTCGCCAAGAGCCAGGCGGGCGCCAACAACGCCCTGCCCACCGAGGGTAAGGTCTTCGTTTCCGTGGCCAACCGGGACAAGCGCTCCGTGATCATGGGCGTCAAGCGGCTCTCCGACCTCGGCTTCGAGATCGTTTCCACCGGCGGCACCGCCGATGTGCTGCGCCGCAACGGCATCGCGGCCACCCCGGTGCGCAAGGTTGCCGAAGGCAGCAGCGCCGAGGGCGAGGGCACCATTGCCGACCTCGTCGTCGCCGGCGAGATCGACATGGTGTTCAACACGCCCTCAGGCGGAGAGGCCCGCAGCGACGGCTACGAACTCCGCGCAGCCGCAACGTCCATCGGCATCCCCTGCATCACCACGGTGGCCGAGTTCAACGCGGCCGTGCAGGCGATCGAGGCCATGCGCACGTACGAATGGTCCGTCACCAGCCTCCAGGAACACGCCGCAGCGCTGGGCGAATCCCAGAAAGCCGCAGCCGCGAAGGCAGACCTGCAGCATGCCTGAGCAGGTACCAGCGCACGCTGAAGCACGGGGCCGGGAGTCGTTCGGCTCCCGGCTCGGCGCCGCCATGGCCTCCCGCGGCCCGCTGTGCGTGGGCATCGACCCTCACCCGGCACTGCTGAAGAGCTGGGGATTGGCCGACGACGTTGCGGGCCTGCGCCGCTTCTCGCTCACCGTGGTGGAGGCGGTGGCGTCGCTCGCTGCCGCGGTCAAGCCGCAGGTAGCGCTCTTCGAGCGCCACGGCTCCGCCGGCATGGCGGTGCTGGAGGAAGTCCTGGCTGAGGCGCGGGACCAGTCCGTCCTGACCATCGCAGACGCCAAGCGAGGCGACATCGGCTCCACCATGGCGGCCTACGCTGACGCCTGGCTCCGCGACGAATCCCCGCTGGCGGCAGACTCTGTCACCCTCAGCCCCTACCTCGGCTTCGAGTCCCTGCGCCCGGCGTTGGACCTCGCGGCCCAGACCGGGCGCGGCGTCTTCGTCCTGGCGCTGACCTCCAACCCGGAGGGCGCGTCCGTGCAGCACGTCGGGGGAGCGGACTCCGTGGCGCGCCGGATCACGTCCGCAGCAGCCCGTGAGAACGAGCGGTACGAAGGAAGCCTTGGCTCGGTGGGCCTGGTGGTGGGGGCCACGGTCGGCACTGCCCTGGCGGACCTTGACCTCGACCTTGCAGCCGTCCGGGGTCCCATCCTGGCTCCCGGGCTGGGCGCCCAGGGGGCAACGCCGGCGGACCTACGGGCCACCTTCGGGGATGCCTATCCGCTGGTTTTGGGCACCTCCAGCCGGGACATCCTGGCTGCGGGCCCGGAACACCGCGGATTGCGGGAAGCCGCTCAGCGCACCCTGGCAGGCCTGCGCCGGGGCTGAGCGGGGAATAGTTCCCGGTTTGCGCCCATCCATTGATTCATCCAGCACCAGAGGGTAGTTTCAGGACAGGTCCAAGGGCGGCCGCCCTTGGATAAATTCCGCCGATTCCGGGGGTATGCGCCATGGTACTGCGACCGTTATCCGCGTCGGAACGGGCCGAGGCCCTGGGCAAGGCGGCAGCCGCACGGGCAGCCCGGGCTGCCGCCAAAGAAAGCCTCAAGAACGGCAAACGGTCCGCAGCCGACATCATCGACTCGGCCGCAGCCGACGACGCCCTGGCGAGGATGCGGGTGTCCGAACTCCTCGAAGCGCTGCCGGGCATCGGCAAGGTGCGGGCGGCAGCCATCATGGAACAACTGGGCATTGCCGCGTCCCGCCGCGTCCGGGGCCTCGGCGTCCACCAGCGGCGGGCGCTGGTAGATTTTATAGACGAACATTAGGGCAGGCCGGCGCCGGCCCACCCCACACCCCCAAACCTCGGCAAAGGAATACGTGAGCAAGAAACCCGGACTGACAGTCCTCGCAGGTCCGACAGCTGTAGGCAAAGGCACCGTATCCACCTATATCCGCGACAACTACCCCGAGGTCTGGCTCTCCGTCTCAGCCACCACCCGTGCTCCCCGCCCGGGTGAAGTGGACGGCGTGCACTACTTCTTCAAGTCCACCGAGGAGTTTGAACGGCTCATCGCGGCGGGTGAACTCCTGGAGTGGGCAGTAGTGCATGGCCAAAACACTTACGGAACTTTGAAGAGCACCGTCAACGATGCCATTGAGGAAGGGCGTTCCGTCCTTCTGGAAATCGACCTCCAGGGTGCGCGCCAGGTCAAGGAAGCCGTCCCGGACGCCAAGTTCGTGTTCCTCGCCCCGCCCACCTGGGACGAAATGGTGCGCCGGCTCGTGGGCCGCGGCACAGAAACCCCCGAAGAACAGCAGCGCCGGCTGGAAACCGCTAAACTGGAACTTGCTGCTGAACCGGAGTTCGATCACACCGTCATCAATGACGATGTCCGCCGGGCAGCGGACGAGCTTGTTTCACTCATGGGGCTGACCCCTCACGCACACCTGCAGGAACCGTCAGCCCGCTAGAATTTTGGAGAATTCGTGTCCACGAACCTTGAAGGCATCATCAACCCGCCGATCGACTCGCTGCTCGAAGCAGCCGACTCCAAGTACGGCCTGGTCATCTTCGGTGCCAAGCGCGCTCGTCAGATCAACGCCTACTACGCCCAGCTGCACGAGGGACTCTTCGAGTACGTCGGCCCCCTGGTAGACACCAAGCTGAACGAGAAGTCCCTCTCGATCGCCCTGCGCGAGATCAACGAGGGCAAGCTGGTATCCACACCGATCGAAGCCGCAGAGTAACAATCTGCCGCATGACGTGCTGCTGACGGAGGTCACGTGCGCATAGTCCTCGGAGTCGGGGGAGGGATAGCCGCCTACAAGGTGGCATCGCTCCTCCGGCTTTTTACTGAAGCCGGCCACCATGTCACGGTCATCCCCACGGAGGCGGCAACCCGCTTCGTCGGGACTGCCACCTGGGAGGCCCTCTCCGGCAACCCCGTCAGCAACAGCGTCTTCGACGACGTCCACCAGGTCAACCACGTCCGGCTGGGCCACGAGGCAGACCTCGTGGTCATCGCGCCGGCTACGGCCGACCTCCTGGCCAAAGCGGCCACGGGCCAGGCAGGCGACCTCCTCACCAACACGCTGCTGATGGCCCACGGCCCTGTCCTTTTCGCGCCCGCCATGCACACCGAGATGTGGCAGCACCCCGCAACCCGGGCCAACGTGGAAACACTTCGCGGCCGCGGTGCGGCGGTACTGGAGCCGGCTTCCGGCAGGCTTACAGGCTCGGATTCCGGGCCGGGACGGCTGCCTGAACCTGACGCCATCTTTGACGCCGCCATGGCATTGGTCCACGGACGAACCGATTTCCAGCTTCCGCTGGCCGGCAAGACCGTCACCATCAGCGCCGGCGGAACACGCGAACCACTGGATCCCGTCCGCTTCCTGGGCAACAGGTCCTCCGGCAAGCAGGGCGTCGCCCTGGCCGTCGCTGCGAGGAACGCCGGGGCCACCGTCCGGCTGCTCGCAGCCCACATGGAAGTCCCGCCGCCCTCCGGCGTCGAGGTGGTCAACGTCGAAACTGCCCTGCAATTGCGCGAGGCCGCGCTGGCAGCCGCGGCTGATTCGGACGTCGTCATCATGTCCGCTGCCGTGGCAGACTTCCGCCCTGCCGCAATCTCGGACACAAAAATCAAGAAACGCGACGACACTGCAGATCCCGTCATCACCCTGGTCCGCAACCCGGACATCCTGCAGGAACTCGTCGAGCGCCGCAACCAGGGGGCCACTGGTCCTGCAGCTGATGGCCAGCTCATAGTGGGCTTCGCTGCCGAAACAGGCGACCAGCATGGCGATGTCCGTGCGTACGCGGAGGCGAAACTCCAGCGCAAGGGCTGCGACCTGCTGGTGGTCAACCATGTCGGCTCGGACAAGGTCTTCGGCAAGGACACCAATTCGGTGGTCATCCTGGCCCGTTCCGGCTCCGAACCCCAAGAGGCGTCCGGCACCAAGGCAGACGTTTCCGCGGCCATCATCAGCCGCATCGGCTTCGAACTGAACCAGGTGTCACCCCGGGCGTGACGTGTTTAGTACCACGTTTGCTTAGTACCGTGACATCCCGCGACGTCTCCTGACGGCCGCGCGTGATCCAACCAGTAAGGTAGTTGAGTGACTTTACCGCTGCACCTTCACCAGACCTCCGGGGCTACGCCCTCGTCCCTTCGGCTCTTCACCTCGGAGTCCGTCACCGAAGGCCACCCGGACAAGATCTGCGACCAGATCAGTGACGCCATCCTGGACGCCCTGCTGTCCAAGGACCCGGAGTCCCGCGTAGCCGTGGAAACCATGGCCACCACCGGGCTGGTGCACGTCGCCGGCGAAGTCACCACCGACGCCTACGTGGAGATCCCGCAGATTGTCCGGGAGACCATCCTCGGCATCGGCTACGACTCGTCCGCCAACGGCTTCGACGGCGCACGCTGTGGAGTGTCGGTGTCCATCGGGCAGCAGTCCAATGACATCGCCGGGGGAGTCTTCAATTCCCTCGAGGCCCGTGAAGGACGCCAGGAGGACGACTACGACCTCCAGGGCGCCGGCGACCAGGGCCTGATGTTCGGATATGCGAGCGATGAAACGCCGTCCTACATGCCCACCCCCATCTGGCTGGCGCACCGCCTGTCCGAACGCCTCACGGAAGTCCGCAAATCCGGCGAACTTGCCTACCTGCGCCCCGATGGCAAGACCCAGGTCACGGTAGGTTACGACCACGACAGGCCTGTCTCCGTTGAAACCGTGGTGATCTCGAGCCAGCACGCTGAGGGCGCCAGCCTGGAACAGCTCCGGTCCGACCTCGCCTCGATCGTCATCAAACCAGTCCTCGCCGCCGCGAACCTTGATGTTTCCCGGGCGGCCAACATCCTCAACCCCGCCGGCGAATTCGTCATCGGCGGTCCCGTGGGTGACGCCGGGCTGACCGGCCGCAAGATCATCGTCGACACCTACGGCGGCATGGCCCGCCACGGCGGCGGCGCATTCTCCGGCAAGGACCCGTCAAAGGTGGACCGTTCCGCCGCGTACGCCATGCGGTGGGTTGCCAAGAACGTCGTGGCCGCCGGACTGGCCAAGCGCGCCGAGATCCAGATCGCGTACGCGATCGGCCAGGCCCGCCCCGTAGGCACCTACGTTGAAACGTTCGGCACCGAGACTGTTGACCCTGCACAGATCAGTGCCGCCATCGCCGAGATCTTCGATCTTCGCCCGCGGGCCATCATCGACGCCCTGGACCTGAAGCGCCCCATCTACGCCAAGACGGCAGCGCACGGACACTTTGGCCGGGACGATCCCGACTTCACCTGGGAACGCCTTGACCGCGTTGACGACCTGAAGGCCTACTTCAACGCCTAGCCTCCAGGCTGCGGGGGACCGAGCCGCCGCGCACGGGCCGCGCGGATGTCGGTGCCCCGTGGTTGGCTGGCCTTTTCCGCCCGGGAGCTGAACGGAGGTAGCCGCCATGGCCAAAGACTCCGCACAGCCCTCCCTGGACCCTTCAGTCCCCGGCGGCGGGCCCGTCCAGCCAACGCTGCTGCAGGGCTTCCCTGCCAGCACCCAGCCGGTCGGCATACCCCTCGCAGAACACCTGCCGGTGGCGCGGGTCATGGTGGAATCCTCCCTGCCGCACCTCGACCGCCCCTTCGACTACGCCGTACCCGCGGTCATGGACGCCGACGCCAAGCCCGGGGTCCGCGTCAAAGTGCCCTTCAACGGCCAACAGCTCAAGGGCTTCCTGATGGACAGGCTTTCCGTGTCCGACGCCGGCCACACGCTTGTGCCGCTGGCGAAGGTGGTCTCCCCGGTGCCTGTCCTCAGCCCGGCCGTGGCAGAGCTCGCCACCTCCGTTGCAGCCCGGTATGCGGGAACCGTCAGCGACGTCCTTCGGCTCGCAGTGCCCCCGCGCATGGCCAGGCTGGAAAAGGAATACCTTTCCGGTCCCGAAGAAGCAGTTCCCGTGCCGGCTGGCAGTGAAGGCGAGGGCAGCCCGTCCTTCGGCGCATGGGCCGGCTACCGTAACGGCCTCGCTTTCCTCCGCCACCTCTCAGCCGGCGGATCCCCCCGCGCCGTCATCAATCCCCTGCAAGGCTATGGCCCGTCCGGCTGGCCCCAACTGCTGGCTGAGGCCGTCGCCGCAACCTACGCCTCCGGGCGCGGAGCCGTGGTGGTGGTCCCGGACTACCGCGACCTTGACCGGCTGGAGCAGGCTCTCACGGCAATGATTCCGGCGGAGGCGGTGGCCAGGCTCACGGCCGACGACGGGCCCACACCGCGGTACCGCAGCTTCCTGCGGCTCCTGGCCGGCACTGCCCGGGTTGCCATCGGCACCAGGTCGGCAGCGTTCGCGCCAGTGGCCAACCTGGGCCTGGTGGCTTGCTGGGACGACGGTGACGATCTCCACATTGACCAGCGTGCCCCCTATGCCCACACCCGCGAGGTCCTGCTCCTGCGCGCCGGACAGGAAGGTACGGCCTGCCTCCTTGCCGGCCATGCCCGGAGTACCGAGGTGCAGAGGCTTGTTGACGCCGGCTGGGCCCTTCCCGTCGAACCTGACCGGCAGACCATCAGGCGCACGGTACCGCGGGTCCTCAACACCGCGGACAGCTTCGAACAGGAACGGGACCCCCTCGCCCGGATCGCACGCCTGCCCGGTGCCGCGTGGCGGGCCGCCAAGGAGGGGCTCGAACGCGGGCCGGTACTGATCCAGGTGGCACGGGCAGGCTACGCGCCGTCGCTGGTGTGCGACTCCTGCCGCGAACCTGCCCGGTGCGGCAACTGCCAGGGGCCGCTGGCCCTGGGCGGAAGCTCAGCCATACCGCAGTGCCGCTGGTGTTCGACGCCGGCACCGGACTGGCAGTGCGTGCACTGCACCGGCCGGCGGCTTCGCAAGGGCGCCACGGGCGTGCTACGGACGGCGGAGGAGCTGGGCCGCGCTTTCCCGGGCACCACGGTGGTCACATCGTCCGGTGATCAGGTGAAGGCCGTGGTAGGCCATGGCAAGGCGCTGGTGGTGGCCACGGTGGGGGCTGAGCCGGTGGCTGAGGGAGGCTACGCCGCAGCGCTGCTGCTGGACGGCGATTCATTGCTGCGCCGCGAAACCCTCCGCGCCGGCGAGGACACCGTCCGGCGGTGGTTCAATGCCGCAGCCCTGGTGCGTCCTGCTTCCGAGGGCGGACTGGCCGTCATCACCGCCGGGGACACAGCTGCGGTGGGTGCGCTGCTGCGCTGGGATCCGGCGGGCTACGCCCAGCGGGAGTTGTCGCTGCGGGTAGAACTTCAGCTGCCTCCCGCCGTCCGCATTGCGTCCGTTACAGGCCCTCGGGCCGCCGTCGAACACTTCACCGGGGCAGTCTCGGCAGACCTGGCCGGCGCCGGCATCCACCTGCGCCTGGCAGGCCCTGCCCCCGTGCTGCTGGCGGGGCCGCCGGCAGCCGGCCGCTCCGGCGAGGACGTCCGGACCCTGCTGTTCTTCCCCTACGGCCAGGCCGCCGTCGTGGTCCGCGTCCTGCGGGCTACCCGTTCTGCGGTGGCTGCAAAACGGGCCTTCGACCCCTTTCAACTCCGCCTGGACGGCGTGGACGTCCTCTAGTGGATGGGGGCTCCGCGGCGGGAAGCTGCTACCGGCGCCGTTTTGCCACGATTTCCCGGGCCGTGTCCATCAGCTGGCGTGCTGATTCATCCCAGGTGAATTCGTTGGCGCGGATCACGGACAGCCGGGAGGTCTCCTGCCAGTGTTCGTCATCCTGCAACCGGGCCACGGCTTCCGAGAACTGGGAGGGCGAGGCGGGGTCGACGTAGGTGGCGGCGTCACCGCCCACTTCCCGGAAGATCGGGATGTCGCTGGCGATCACGGGTGTCCCCACGGCCATGGCTTCCACGAGCGGAAGGCCATAGCCCTCGGCGCGGGACAGGCTCACCAGGGCAGTGGCCGTCCTCAGGTAGGAGTCGTACTCCGCATCCGTCACCCCGTTGTGGAAGACCACGGAGGCTCCGGCAGGGACCAGCAGCTCCAGTTCCGCGCGCCGCTCGGGCGTGATCCGGCTCAGCAGGTGAAGGGTGTAGCCGGGCAGGCCGGCCATCCCGGCCAGCATTGTTTCCACGTTCTTGTAGGGCATGAACGAGCCCATGTAGACGATGGTCTTGTCGGCGCCGTCCCCGGGGCGGCGCGGTTCCTGCGCAGGCTGGGGCGCGTTGCTGATGATCCGCACCGGACGCCGGGTCAGGCGGTACTTGGCGATCAGCGCCTCAGTGGTCCGGCTGATGGTGGCCACGGTGTCGGCCCGGTTGAGGAGCAGGCGCTGGGGCCAGTACGCCTTGTGGTACAGCCGCCACAGCAGCCGCACCGGCGCGGGGAGGAACCCGGGCGGGGCGGGGTGTTCGTAGTAGATCAGGTCGTGCAGCGTCAGCACCAGCCCGTACTTGCGGCCCCAGGTTCCCATTGTCTGCATGGGACAGACCACCACATCGGCGTTCAGCGGGTTCACCTTGCGCGCAACGAACAGCTCCAGCGGTGAGAGCGGACTGTTGATGAGGGTGTAGGGAACGTCAGGCAGCAGGACCAGTTGCCGCTTGTCCGAGATCAGCATGCTGACGTCCGCGATCTTCGCCGTGGCCGCGATCAGGCTGGCACCGTAGCGGCTGATGCCGTCGTGGTGGTCGGTCCGGGTAAAACGGGCGTCGATGACGATCTTCACGCGGGGTGGTCCTTCAGGAAGGTTCGGATATGGCGGGCGGCCGGTTCCGGCGTCTCGTAGTGGATCAGGTGCCCGACGCCGGGGATCACCTTGAGTTCGGCGTCGGGCAGGAGCGCCAGGAGTTTGTGCTGGTCCGGCAGGGTGGCGATCTCGTCTTTCTCCCCGGCGATCAGCAGCACGGGAAGTGTGAGGCCGGCGGCCACCTCGCTGACGTGGTGGCTGACCGAGGCAGTGAAGGACTCCAGCAGGCTGTCCCTGTCCGCGAAGGAACTGAAGTAGGCATGATGCTGGCCGTGGATGAAGGTGCGGAGCTCCCTGTCTCCGGTCTTGGCCATGGTTTCACTCATGATCCGGACAATCAGCGGGTTGCGGAGCAGCGCCTGGCCGGCCCTGTTGGGGAGTCGTGCGGCGAGGCGGTAGTAGAGGACCGCCAGCCTGGTCATGATTCCCTTGGGACCCTCAAGGGCCGGGGCAGCGATGGGATTGACCAGGATGAGCGGGTTCACGGCCCCCGGGTGGCGGGCCGCAAAGTGCGAGGCGACTATGGACCCGAACGAATGCCCCAGCAGAACCGTGTCCGGTCCGAGGGACAAGGACTCCATGAACGCCGTGATGAACCGGCCGTACTGTTCCACCGAGTGGGCACCGGACGGGAAAGCCGCGGAACTCCCGAAGCCGGGCAGGTCCGGCATGATGATCCTCATGTCGGGGAGCTCATCGGCAACCCGCAGGAGCCCATGGTGGTCACCGCGGAATCCGTGTATGACCAGTATTGTCCGCGTTCCGGGCTGCTCCTGCACCGGCTCGTAGGTCCAGTAGGCAACGGACGCGCCGTCGAGGTCCAGCGTTGAAGCGGTGGTGCGGGCCGCCAGATCCGTGCTGAAGAAGCTGGGCGTGCCGGAGCCGCCCTGGTGTGTTGTGTTCATGCGTGGTCCTAGTTGACGTTGTCCGGGTGGGAGCCGGTGCGGTGACCGCGGTCCAGGCCTGCGAGCGCCGCCATGTCCCGGGATGACAGCTCGAACCCGAAGACATCAAGGTTCTCCCGGATGCGTGCCTCTGAGCTGGCCTTCGGGATGGCGACGTGGCCCAGCTGCATGTGCCAGCGGAGAATGACCTGCGCGGGCGTCCGCCGGTGCTCGGCAGCGCACGCCTGGATGACGGGGTCGGCCAGGACCTGGCCGCGCCCCAGGGGGCTCCACGCCTCGGTCAGGATGCCGAGTTCCTGATGCTTGTGGCGGAGCTCCTCCTGCTGGAGCCAGGGGTGGAGTTCGATCTGGTTGACGGCCGGCACCACTTCGGCCGTCTGCAGGAGCCGGTCCAGGTGGGCCGGCTGGAAGTTGCTGACGCCGATGGCCCGCACCCTGCCCTCCCGGTACAGCGTTTCGAGGGCACGGTAGGTTTCCGGGAACAGACCCTTGCGCGGGCAGGGCCAGTGGATGAGGTACAGGTCCACGTAGTCCAGCCCCAGGTTGACCATGGAGTCATCGAAGGCCCGCAGCGCTGCGTCGTAGCCGTGGTGGTCGTTCCAGAGTTTCGTGGTGACGAAGATATCCTCCCGGGAGATTCCCGGAAACAGCTCCCCGGATCCTCCGCCGATTCCCGCGGATGGTGAGCCGAGCTGGGCGCTGATGCCCCGGGCAGCACCTGTTTCGTTGCCGTACATGGCAGCTGTGTCAAAGTGGCGGTAGCCGGCGGCGAGCGCTGTCTGCACCAGACCTGCGGCGTCGGCAGGTGGCACCTTGTAAAGCCCGAACCCGAGCTGGTTGATCAGCACGCCGTTGTTCAGGCTCAGCCGCGGTGAGGTTTTCATGGTTCCGACTCTACCCATTGCGTGGGGCCAGGCTTTCGAAATCCACCAGGCGGCGCGCGGTGGCCTCGTCCAGGATCAGGTCGGTGGCCAGGTTGGCCGCCAGGGCGCCGCGCAGGCCGTTGATCTTGGACACGCCTGACACCACGCAGATCCTTCTGCGGACCTGCCTGAGCTCGGCCAGGGCAGGCCCGGTGGAGCGTTCGTTCAGGATGATCCCGTCGGAGGAACCGTCGCTGCGGAAGAACACGGTGGCAACGTCACCCACCACATCGGAGGTGGCCAGGATGTTGAGGTCGGTTTCATCCAGGTAGCCGCCTGCATAGACGTGGCTGGGGTAGTCCGCGTTGACGGAGCCAACACCGAAGATGGCGATGCTCATCTTGGCCTGCAGCTCAAGGATGCGCTGCACGCTGCGTTCATTCCACATGGCGGTCTTGGTGGCGGCATGGTCGAAAAAGGCGGGTACCGGGAACTGTTCGACGCGGGCACCGTATGCGCTGCCGAACCTGCGCATGATGTCGCTGGCGTAGGTGATGCCTGTGGTGTGCATGTTGCCCGCGCCGTTCAGTTGCACGATGACGCTGTCGTGGGTGATCTTTCTGGTCAGGTGCCGGCTGACGGCGCTCAGGGTGGAGCCCCAGGCCACTCCGATGATGGCGTTGGAGTCCACCAGCGGCCCGATGGTGCGGGCAGCCTGCATGGCCACCCGGTCAAGGGTTTCCGCTTCGTTCAGGGTCTCCAGGACAGGGACCACGTGGACGTCGACGTTGAAACGCCTGCGGATCATGCCCTCAAGCTCAGGTCCGGTATCGAGCGGGTTCCGGATCTGCACCTGCACCAGGCCGGAGTCGCGGGCAGCCGAGAGCAGCCGCGACACCGTGGAACGGGACGTCCGGAGTTCGCGCGCAATCGCATCCATGGTGAGGTCCTGCAAGTAATACATTTGTGCAGCGCGGAGCGCGTCTGCGTGCCGGGAGGCGGCCATTTCCGGTCCGATCTGCACATTTGTGCATAGTGCTTGACTCCATTTTCCATTACTCCAAAGAATGGTGCATACAGCGCCGCATCCACGGCGCGGACGCACCATGCACGCAACGCCCAAGGGAGTCGTTTTGGGACCCAAGGATCCAACTGTCCAACCATCCGCAGCACCCGCGCCAAAGCCGGCAGCGGAGCGCCATTCCGTCCATAACCTCAGGCTCAGGCCGCACGCGAAGGTGCTGGTGGTCGGCGGAGGCATCAACGGCGTCGGAACCTTCCGGGACCTTGCACTGCAGGGCGTTGATGTTGCCCTCGTGGAACGCGGCGACTACTGCCAGGGCGCCAGCGGAGCGTCGTCCCACATGATCCACGGCGGCATCCGGTACCTGGAAAACGGCGAGTTCCGGCTGGTCCGCGAATCAGTGGTGGAACGCAACAGGCTGCTGCGGATCGCACCCCACTACGTCAAGCCGCTGCAGACCACCATTCCCATCTTCAGCACGTTCTCCGGCATCCTTTCGGCGCCGTTGCGGTTCCTGACGCACAAGCAGCAGGGCCGGCCGAAGGAGCGCGGCGCCTTCCTCATCAAGCTTGGACTCAGCCTCTACGATTCCTTCTCCAGGGACGGCGGCAGTGTTCCGCGGCACCAGTTCCGGGGACACAAGCGTGCCCTCGCGGAACTGCCGGACCTTCGGCCCGACATCAAATACGCGGCCACCTACTTTGACGCTTCGGTGCACAACCCCGAGCGCCTCACGCTGGATGTCCTGCAGGACGGCGAGAAGGCCGGCCAGGCGAAGCCGGGGGAAGCTGCCGGCCAGGGAAGCACCGCACGCGCCAGCAACTACCTTTCCCTGCAGTCCATGACTCCCCGCCCCAATCCCGGCACCGGCAAGGGGGGCACGGTCCGGCTGCGCGACGAACTGACGGGGGAGGAGTTCGACTTCACCGCCGACGTCATCGTGAACACCACCGGCGCCTGGGTGGACCTGACCAACGGGGCCATGGGGACCACGTCGTCGTTCATGGGCGGCACCAAGGGCTCCCACATTGTGCTCGACTCTCCCGAGCTGCTCGCTGCATGCCGGGGCCGGGAGATCTTCTTCGAACACACTGACGGCCGGATCGTCCTCATCTACCCGATGGGGGACCGGGTCCTGGTCGGCACCACCGACGTCGACGCCGACATGTCACAGGACGCCGTCTGCACCGACGAGGAAATCGACTACTTCTTCGACCTGGTGGGGCATGTGTTCCCGAACATCCCGGTCACGCGCAACCAGATTGTCTACACCTTCTCGGGAGTCCGTCCGCTGCCCAGGCATGATGCCACCCAGCCGGGCTTCGTCTCCCGTGACTACCGCATCGAAACCCGCCGCCCGGCACCCACGGGGACCGGCGCCGTCGTACTCAGTCTGGTAGGCGGCAAATGGACCACGTTCCGGGCCCTTGCCGAACACCTCACCAACGATGTCCTGGCAGAGCTCGGCATGCACCGCAAAATCTCGACAGCGCAGCTGCCCATTGGCGGCGGCGCAGGGTTCCCGGCGGACGACGCCGGTGTGCAGCGGTGGCTGAAGGCCCACATGGGCCATGGCCGGGACGCGGACCGCACCGCAGGGCTCCTGACCCGCTACGGCACCCGCGCAGAAGCGGTGATCGAATACCTCGACGCCGGTCCGGACCGGCTCCTGCACTCGACCCGCGAACTGAGCGTCCGCGAACTGGAGTTCATGGCCGCCCACGAACAGGTGGGGCACCTGGTGGATGTGCTGATCCGGCGCACCTCCCTGGCATTCCGGGGACTGGTGACCGGCGAACTCCTGAACGAGGTGGCCGACATCCTGTCCGTTCCGCTGGAGTGGGACGCTGCCGCCCGGAGGGCTGAGATCAGCCACGCCCAGGAAGTCCTGCAACGGCTGCACAGAGTGGAAACACACAGCCTGCTCGCTTAGGCCGGGCTGCCAGCCGGGACGAAACACCGTCCCGGCCCGACGGCCCTTCAACCCGCGAAGGGCCAACAACAAAATAAAGAGGAGTCAAAGATGTCTCTTGGAATTGTTTTCTTATCCGAGGTGTTCGGAACGGCGATGCTCACCCTGCTGGGCTGCGGCGTTGTTGCCAACGTCGCCCTGCGGGGAACGAAAGGCAACAGCGGCGGGTTCCTGATGGTCACCTGGGGATGGGGTATCGCCGTGTTCTGCGGCGTATTCGTCGCCGCAAAGTCGGGGGCGCACCTGAACCCGGCCGTGACCGTGGGCCTGCTCATCAACGGGAAGGCCGAGTACGCTCCCGGCGTCGCCGTGGACGTAGCGTCGACACTGACCTACTTTGCCGGTGAAATGCTGGGCGCCTTCCTTGGCGCTGTGGTCTGCTGGCTCGCCTACAAGCAGCACTTCGACACGGAAGAGGCTGCTGCCAGCAAGCTGGGCGTCTTCTCCACCGGCCCCGCGATCCGCTCCACGCCGTGGAACCTGGTCACCGAAATCATCGGCACGTTCGTACTGGTGTTCGTCATCCTCACCCTGGGTGGCACCCCCTCGGGCCTCGGGCCGCTGGCTGTCGCACTGCTCGTGGTAGGCATCGGCGTCTCGCTGGGCGGCCCCACCGGCTACGCCATCAACCCCGCCCGTGACCTTGGTCCCCGCATCGCCCACGCCCTGCTTCCTATCCGAGGCAAGGGTTCCAGCGACTGGGGCTACTCCTGGATTCCGGTGGTCGGTCCCCTGGTAGGCGGTGCCCTCGGCGGCATCGTCGCACGGATTGCCCCCATCATCATCACTGCCGCTTCCTGAACAGCTGATTCACCCCATCCACCAAACAGACAAGGACGTCACCATGAACCAGTACGTAATCGCCATTGACCAGGGCACCACCAGTACGCGCGCCATCATTTTTGACCACAGCGGCGCCATTGTCTCCTCGGGCCAGATGGAACACGAGCAGATCTTCCCCAAAGCAGGATGGGTGGAACACAATGCCGCGGAAATCTGGAACAACACCCGCGAGGTCATCGCCTCAGCCCTGTCCAAGGCGAACCTGACACGGCACGATATCGCCGCCGTCGGCATCACCAACCAGCGCGAAACCGCTGTGGTGTGGGACAAGACCACCGGCGAGCCCGTGTACAACGCCATCGTGTGGCAGGACACCCGGACGCAGGACATCGTGGACGAGCTGGCCAAGGACGGCGGCGGTGACCGGTTCAAACAGAAGGTGGGCCTGCCGCTGGCCACCTACTTCTCCGGCACCAAGATCAAGTGGATCCTGGACAATGTGGACGGCGCCCGGGAAAAAGCGGAGGCCGGCAACCTGGTCTTCGGCAACACCGACTGCTGGGTCTTGTGGAACCTGACCGGCGGCGTGGACGGCGGAGTGCACGTCACCGACGTCACCAACGCATCCCGGACCCTGTTCATGGACCTGGAAACCCTGCAGTGGGATGACGAGATCCTTGGCATCTTCGGTGTTCCGCGCACCATGATGCCCGAGATCAAATCGTCCTCGGAGGTGTACGGGACCGTCCACACCTCGCAGCTGCTGCGTGAAACCCCGGTGGCGGGTATCCTGGGCGACCAGCAGGCGGCAACCTTCGGCCAGGCGGCCTTCGAAACCGGGGAAGCCAAGAACACCTACGGCACCGGCTGCTTCCTGATCTTCAACACCGGTGAGGAAATCGTCCACTCCAAGAACGGTCTGCTCACCACGGTGGGCTACAAGCTGGGCGACGCCAAGCCCCACTACGCCTTGGAAGGCTCCATCGCTGTCACCGGCTCACTCATTCAGTGGCTGCGGGACAACCTGGGGATGATCAGCAGCGCTCCCGAGGTCGAAACACTGGCGGCAACAGTCAAGGACAACGGCGGTGTGTACATTGTTCCGGCGTTCTCGGGCCTGTTCGCTCCGTATTGGCGCCCGGACGCACGCGGTGCGATCGTTGGCCTCACCAGGTTCGTCAACAAGAACCACATTGCCCGTGCGGCGTTGGAGGCAACAGCATTCCAGACCCGCGAGGTGCTGGACGCGGTCAACGCGGACTCCGGTGTTCCGCTGACCGAGCTGAAGGTCGACGGCGGCATGGTTGCCAATGACGCTCTGATGCAGTTCCAGGCGGACATCCTTGGCGTGCCGGTGATCCGCCCGAAGGTCATCGAGACCACGGCGCTGGGTGCAGCGTACGCGGCGGGACTGGCCGTCGGGTTCTGGAAGGACCTCGGAGAGCTCTCGTCCAACTGGTCCGAGGACAAGCGCTGGGAACCCCAGCTGGACCAGGCCGAGCAGGAACGCCAGATGCGGCTCTGGCGCAAGGCGGTCACCAAGTCCATGGACTGGGTGGACGAAGACGTGCAGTAGGACCGTTGTCCACCGGGGGCCACCTTGCCATCCAGGTAGGGTGGCCCCTGGCGTTTCACGGCGCCGGCGCCGGTGCAGGCAGGGGACAGGCCCGGTGCGCTAAAGTAGGTCTATGCGTGCGATCCTCCTGCTTAGCCGGCCGCCAGGTGTCCGAAACAACGGATAGCTGAGCGGCAGCCCCTCCTTTGTCGAGGGGCTTTTGTATGTCCGGGTCAGACCGGGCCGGCAGCAGGGGAATCAGGCCGTTATGGCAGCACACGTGCCGTAACAGAACAGAAGAGGGCAGCAGTGGGCGTTCAGCCGGAGACAGACACCGGAACAGCAACAGTGGCAGCAGAGGGGCCCGAAGAGGGCACCTATAGTTTTGCCGCAATGGAGGCCAGATGGCCGCAGGTGTGGGAGGACCTCAAGGTCTTTACCACGGCCGATGACGGCTCACGGGAACGGCGCTACGTGCTGGACATGTTCCCTTACCCTTCCGGCGATCTGCACATGGGCCACGCGGAAGCCTTCGCCATGGGCGACGTGGTTGCCCGCTACCTGCGCCAGCAGGGGTTCGATGTGCTGCACCCGATCGGCTGGGACTCCTTCGGCCTCCCGGCCGAAAACGCCGCCATCAAGCGCAACGCCCACCCCAGTGAGTGGACCTACACCAACATCGACACCCAGGCGGCGTCCTTCAAGCGGTACGCCATCTCCGCCGACTGGTCCCGCCGGCTGCACACGTCCGATCCTGAGTACTACCGCTGGACCCAGTGGCTGTTCAAGCGCTTCTACGAGCGCGGCCTGGCCTACCGGAAGAACTCCCCGGTTAACTGGTGCCCCAAGGACCAGACTGTCCTGGCCAACGAACAGGTGGTCAACGGCGCCTGCGAGCGCTGCGGCACCGTCGTCACCAAAAAGTCCCTGAACCAGTGGTACTTCAAGATCACTGACTACGCCGACCGCCTGCTCGACGACATGGAACAGCTCCGCGGACACTGGCCCGAACGGGTCCTGGCGATGCAGAAGAACTGGATCGGCCGCTCCGAAGGTGCGCACGTCAACTTCGTCATTGAGGCCGACGGCGGCAAGCCCGCCAAGGACGTCACGGTCTTCACCACGCGCCCGGACACCCTGTACGGCGCCACGTTCTTCGTCGTCGCCGCAGACGCGCCGATCGCCGTAGAGCTCGTCACGGATGAGCACGCCGCAGCGCTGGACGAGTACCGGGAAACGGTCAAGGCACTCTCCGAGATTGAGCGGCAGTCCACCGAGCGGGAGAAGACCGGTGTGTTCACCGGCAGGTACGCCGTCAACCCGTTGAACGGCGAGAAGCTGCCCGTGTGGGCTGCAGACTACGTCCTCGCGGATTACGGCACCGGAGCCATCATGGCCGTGCCGGCCCACGACCAGCGCGACCTGGATTTCGCCAAAACGTTCGACCTGCCCGTCCGTGCTGTCCTGGACACCGGCGAGGAAGATCCTGCCGCCACGGGCACCGCCACCGCGGGCGAGGGCACCCTGATCAATTCGGGCGAACTCGACGGACTCCCCAAGGCAGAAGCCATTCCGGCAGCCATTGCCATCCTGGAACGCCAGGGCACCGGCGAGAAGTTCGTGAACTTCCGGCTCCGTGACTGGCTCCTTAGCCGCCAGCGGTTCTGGGGCACTCCCATCCCCATCATCCACTGCCCCTCCTGTGGAGAGGTTCCGGTGCCGGACGATCAGCTGCCCGTCACCCTCCCGTCGGACCTCCGCGGCGAGGACCTGGCGCCCAAGGGTACCTCCCCGCTGGCCGCGGCCGAGGAATGGGTCAACGTGGAATGCCCCAACTGCCACGGTGCCGCCAAACGCGACACGGACACCATGGACACGTTCGTGGATTCGTCCTGGTACTTCCTGCGCTTCGTCTCACCGGACTACACCGAGGGGCCGTTCGATCCGGCCAAGATCAACGACTGGATGCCGGTGGGACAGTACGTGGGCGGCGTCGAGCACGCCATCCTCCACCTGCTGTACGCCCGCTTCTTCACTAAGGTCATCAATGATCTTGGCCTGATTGAAGCCAATGAGCCCTTCAGCGCCCTCCTCAACCAGGGGCAGGTCCTCAATGGCGGCAAAGCCATGAGCAAGTCCCTGGGCAACGGTGTGGACCTCGGCGAGCAGCTGGACAAGTATGGCGTCGATGCCGTCCGCCTGACCATGGTCTTCGCGTCCCCGCCGGAGGACGATGTGGACTGGGCAGATGTCTCCCCGTCCGGATCCGCGAAGTTCCTGGCCCGGGCATGGCGCTTGGCCCAGGACGTTACCAGTGTCCCCGGTACCGAGGCCGGCACGGGGGACCGTGGACTGCGCTCCGTCACGCACCGCACCATTGCCGACGCTGCCGAACTGCTTGACGCCAACAAGTTCAATGTCGTTGTGGCCAAACTGATGGAACTCGTCAATGCCACCCGCAAGGCCATCGACTCCGGAGCCGGCGGGGCCGACCCCGCAGTCCGCGAAGCGGCCGAAGCGGTGGCCGTGATCCTCAGCCTGTTCGCCCCGTACACGGCGGAGGATATGTGGAGCGTGCTGGGCCACCCGGCGTCCGTGGCCAACGCCGGTTGGCCGGCGCACGATCCGTCCCTGCTGGTCCAGGACACCGTCACGGCTGTGGTCCAGGTCCAGGGCAAGGTCCGGGACCGGCTGGAAATCTCTCCGGACATTTCCGAGGACAGCCTGCGCGAACTGGCGCTGGCCTCGGAGAACGTGCAGCGTGCACTGGACGGCCGCGGCATCCGCACGGTCATTGTCCGGGCACCTAAACTGGTCAACATCGTTCCGGCCTAGCCGTTGCTGCACCCTCGCCGGAACCGGCCGCCCATCATACCGGGCGGCCGGTTCCGGCTTTTCCGGACTCTGCACCAGGACACCAGGAGGCAATGTGCCCGACAGTAAAGCCGCCCCCTGGCCATGGGTCCGGGCCCGTCTTTCTGCGCTGCGTCCGGCGGCCAGGCCCGGAGCAGCCGTTTCCGGTGCGGGCGTGCCAGTGGCGCGGACCGCCGTCGTCACCGATTCCGCCGCAGCGCTGCCGGTTGGCTATCTCCGCAGCTTGCCGGTGCACAGCCTCCTCACCATCACTCCGATGCCCGTCATGGTGGGTTCGGAGATTTACGGGGAGGGCGAGGACGACATCCTGGAAATCATTGCCCTGGCGTTGGCTGCGGGCACCCAGGTCAAAACATCGCGCCCTTCGCCCGGGCAGTTTGAACAGGCTTACCGGTCGCTGCAGCAGCAGGGGTACGAGTCGGTGGTTTCCGTGCACATCTCAGGGGACCTCTCCGGAACGGCAGACTCGGCCCGGCTGGCCGCCCAACGCGTGGGCATCCCCGTGCAGGTCATCGACTCACGGACCGTGGGCATGGCACAGGGCATGGCCGTGCAGGCCGCTGTGAAGGCTGCCGCCGGGGGAGCCGGGCAGGCGGCCGTTGCCGCGGCGGCCGAGGCCCAGGCGGAGCGCACCAAGGTTTACTTCTATGTTCCCAGCCTGGAACAACTGCGCCGCGGCGGCCGCATCGGCGCCGCCGCTTCACTGTGGGGAACCATGCTGGCCATCAAGCCCCTCCTCGCGGTGGACGATGGCAAGATCATCCCGCTGGAAAAGGTGCGGTCGGCGGCAAAGGCGGTGGCGCGGTTGGAGGAAATTGTGGCTGCCGATGCCCAGGCCCGTCCCGCCGGCAGCGTCCGTTTGGCGGTCCACCACTTCGGCAATCCGGAGGAGGCTGAAAGCCTCGCCGTTCGGCTTTCTGCCGCATTGCCGCACTGCCCGCCGCCGCAGATCAGCTCGCTGCCTGCCGTCCTGGCTGCCCATGCCGGTCTGGGCGTCCTTGCGGTGATCGTCGGCCAGGAGGACACCGCTCCGGCAGGCCTTTCCACATAGGCCCGCACCTGGCTATTGTCGGACCGGCACCCCTCATAGCGTTGAGTTATGTCACGCCGGGATGCTCCAGCAGCAGGCCAGCGGGCTCGTCATGCCCGGGCCCGGCTGCAGGCAACCCTCGGTGGCGGGGCCGGCGGGATGCTGGCTGTTCACCAGGGCCAGGGCGACGACGACGGCGGGGGCTTCGAGTACCGCGACGCCGCGGCCGGTGGTCGTGTCGCCGGAGACCCGCAACTGTCCGAACGCGAAGGGAACACGCAGTCTCCGGCCGGCACGGTACCTTCGCTGCGCTGGCGGCTGGGCCTGCGGGTCGCCATAGCTGTCGGCCTGCTGGCCGTCGCAGCCGGTGTCCTGTTCTGGTGGCAGACCGCCGGTGGGCGGCCGGAGGTCCTGCCGTTGAACACCGTCAGCCGCGAAAGCACCCCGGCACCGGACCCAGCAACGGACAGTCACGCCACCCCGGACGCGGGGGAAGGTTCCGGGCCGGGTGGGCCCTCCGCGGCACCAGGGGATGTCATGGTGGTCCACGTATCAGGAGCCGTCCTGGCCCCGGGCGTGGTGACCCTGCCGGCCGGAAGCCGTGTCCATCAGGCCATTTCGGCTGCCGGCGGTGCGGCTGCGGACGCTGACCTGGACGTCCTCAACCTCGCCGCCGTGGCGGAAGACGGGCAGAAAATCCACCTTCCCCGGCAGGGGGAACTGCCAGGCGGGGACGGCGCAGGATCCCAGGGGCAGGGAAGTACCGCACCGCCCGCGGCCGCCGGAGCGGGTGCCAAGATCAACATTAATACTGCCGGCGTCGACGAGCTGGATGCCTTGCCGAAAGTCGGACCCGTCCTGGCCCAGCGGATCGTCGACTGGCGAAAAGAGCACGGGCCCTTCAGCGCGATCGAGGATCTGGACGCTGTGGACGGGGTTGGCCCCAAGATGCTTGAAACGCTGCTGCCCCTGGTGACGGTCTGATATGCCGGTTGCGGATAACGGGAAAGGCCGGGCTCCGAGTCCCGGGAAAGGGCCCCCGAGCCCCTGGAACCGATTTGTCGAGTCCGCGGTCCGGGGTGCAAAGGAAGGGCCATCTCCAAGTGACGCACGCCGGACCGCGGTTGCCGGCCAAGTCGATTCCGGTGGCGGGAGCAGCCCCGCACCGGCAGACGGGAAGAATTCCACGCAGGCAGCTAAGAGCAAGGGCGCTTTCCAAGCTGCCCGGGTAAGAGCTGTCGGTGATGCCCGGCGCCGACTGGGAATTCGTGACCGGAACGGAGCTCCAACGGGGGAGAGCGGGCTATCAGGTGCAGGCAGCGGCCCCCGAAAGCGTACCGATGTCCGGCTCGCCTTACCTGCCATCCTGGTCTGGGGCGCCGCCGTGGCCGGTCTCTGGCTGGCGCCGGCCGCGCTGCTGGGACTGTGCGTCGCCCTGTTGGTCCTGGCCGCTGCATTGCTGGTCCTGCTGAGGAGTGACGGGAGGCGCCGTAAGAGGGCTGGCGGCGGCGGTTCCCGGACGGGGCGCCGTCCGGAAAGGAAGAGTTTCCTGGCGACTGCTGCGGTTGGCCTGCTGCTCGCGGTGGCCGCGGCGGCGCACGCCTCGCTGGCTTCCAGCCAGCGGTTTGAGGGTCCCCTTGCCGAGGCGGTCGCGGCGGGAAAATCCGTGGTGGCGGTGCTGGAAGTCGCAGGCGCGCCGCGGCCGCTTCCCACGCCAGGCCAGTCCGGGGAATCCGCCCGGTGGTCCGTCGCCGTGTGGACGCGGGAAGTCAGCACCGGCGGCGTGGTGCTGCGGACCCGGGCGCAGCTCGTGGTGACCGGTGGCAGGGACTGGGAACGGCTGGTCCCGGGGCAGACGGTGCGTGCTGCCGGCAAGCTTCGGCCGCCGGATCCGGGCAGGCCGGAGGCGGGCGGCATGTCTGCGGCCACCGCCCCCGACCTGCGGGGCAGCGGGCGGGGGCTGGAAGCAGCCGCCAAGGACCTGCGGGCGCGGTTTGTAGCTGCTTCCGCATTCTTGCCGTCCGATGCTGCGGGGCTGTTGCCCGGCATGGTCACGGGAGACACCAGCGCCCTGGATGAGGGCCTTACCAACGCAATGAAAACCGTTGGCATGACGCACCTGACAGCTGTCAGCGGGGCCAATTGCAGCCTGGTCCTCGGCGCATTGTTGGCCGGTTGCCGCAGGCTCCGGCTCCCGCGGGTTCCGGCCGCCGGGACTGCGCTGGCCGGACTGGGGCTGTTTGTGGTTCTGGTAGGACCTGACGCCAGCGTTCTGCGCGCGGCCTTGATGGGGGCTGTTGGAATTGCTGCCCTCGCCGGTGGCCGGACCGGCCGCGGGCTCAGCTTTCTTTGCCTGGCGGTCATTGGCCTGCTGCTGTTGGACCCGGCGCTGGGCGGCAGTTTCGGCTTCCTGCTGTCCGTCCTGGCCACCCTGGGCATCATCCTGCTGGGCCGGCGAATCATGGACTGGACTCCTGCGGCCGTGCCCCGCTGGGCAGCCGCCGCTGTTGCGGTGCCGTTGTCGGCCCAGATGCTGTGCGGCCCCGTCATCGTGCTGCTGCAGCCGCAGTTCTCAACCTATGCGCTGCTGGCCAATGTGGCCGCGGCCCCGATGGTGGCTCCCGTGACCCTGCTGGGAACGGCCGCCGTTCCGCTGCTGGTGGCTGCCCCGTGGCTGGCTGTGGCGATGATCGCCGTGGCAGGCACCTTCAGCGCCGGTGTTGCCGCGACGGCCTGGTTCTTTGCCAGGCTTCCCGGTTCCACGTTGCCGTGGCCCGAGGGGATTCCGGGACTGCTGACAATGGCGGTCCTGTCAGCCCTCACCCTCGCCGCAGTCTGGGCAGCCGCACGGCCCCGCAGTGTCATTGCCTTCGTTCTCCGGTGCCATCGCCAGGTGGTCAGGCTTTTGTGGTTGATGGAAGGACGCCCCGGTGCCGCACGGCGCCCGCACTGCCCGGCCTCGTCAGCCAACGGCCCCTTCGCCCACAGCTTTGCGGTTCGGCGCAGACGTGGCAGGCTTAAATTCCCCACACATCTTTCCGGAAGGAACCCACCATGGCTGCTGCGCAAAAGCGCGGAACCCGCCCGCCGGCGTCGAATCCGGCGGCCTGGCGGGACGTGACTCCTGCGGCCATCGTCCTGGTGAGCGGGCCGGAGGATTACCTGGGCATCAGGGCCATGGACAGCGTCCGCTCCCAGGTCCGCCACGCTGCACCTGACGTTGAGGTAAGCCGGATCAACGCTGCCGCCTACGAACCCGGAACCCTCCTGATGCAGGTCAGCCCGTCGCTGTTCGGTGAGAGCAAGCTCATCGAGGTCGAAGCAGTGGAAGCCATGAATGAGGCCTTCCTCACCGACGCCCTGTCCTATCTCGGCCAGCCAGCCGATGATGCCGTCCTGGTCCTCCGTCATGGCGGGGGTGCGCGTGGCAAGAAACTCCTGGACGCTGTCCGTAAGGGCGGCTGGCCTGTAGTGGACTGCCAGCCGTTGAAAAAAGACACGGACAAGATGGCGTTCGTGTCCGCAGAATTCAAGGAGGCCGGGCGCCGCATCGACCAGGAGGCCGTGCTGGCCCTCGTGAATGCGGTGGGCGCCAACCTCTCCGAGCTTGCAGCAGCGTGCAGCCAGCTCATCGCAGACTCAACGGGGACCGTCACTCCGGACGTCGTGGACCGCTATTACGGCGGGCGTGTGGAAGCCACGGCGTTCAAGGTGGCCGATGCCGCCATGGCCGGAAACGGTCCGCTTGCCCTCTCCACCCTGCGCCATGCCCTGGCCACCGGGGCGGACCCCGTACCGCTGGTTGCCGCGCTGGCTGCGAAGCTCAGGACCGTGGCCCGGGTTGCCGGGGCGTCCGGATCCGCGGCCCAGATTGCAGCCGAACTGGGAATGCAGCCCTGGCTGGTGGAACAGGCCCAGCGGGACGTCCGCCGGTGGACCCCTGACGGACTGGTGCGGTCCATCCAGGCCACGGCTGAGGCCGACGCACAAGTGAAGGGGCTCTCACGCGACCCCGTTTACGCCGTGGAACATGCGGTGACCGTGATTTCGATGTCCGTCCAGGGCAGGTAGCGGCAAGGGCAGGAGCAACAGCACCGGACAGGCGCCAGCGCGGCGCTTGCGGGTCCAGCACTCCACGGTGTCCCGAACACCCAATCCGGGAGCTTAAAGGCGTGTGGCCGGTACCCGAGGGTACCGGCCACAACATCAGTTCAGGGAACTGGAAACCTTACAGTGCGTTGACCTTCTTCGAGATCGCCGACTTGCGGTTTGCTGCGTTGTTCTTGTGCAGAACACCCTTGCTGACAGCCTTGTCCAGCTTACGGCTGGCAGAAACGAGCGCAGTAGCAGCAGCGTCCTTGTCGGAGGACTCAACGGCCGTGTTGACGGCGCGGATGGCCGTCCGCAGCTCAGACTTGACTGCGTTGTTACGCAGGCGGGCCTTTTCGTTGGTCAGGATGCGCTTCTTCTGGGACTTGATATTCGCCACGTGTGAACTCTCTATTGTAATGCGGAAATGGTCTAGAGGGCTTTCAAGCTGGCCTTGACTGAGCGGCGTGGGGATACCTATGGCGGCCAGCCATCAGTGACCGTCGACCTGCACGGACACACAGCTATAAAGAATAGCAGGCCAGCGGCATGACTGGCCATTTTCCGTACTACCTCCAGCCGTGTCGCGCCCTGAGTCCGGCGGCAACCGCGTCGAACCGGGCCCGGTCCAGCACGGCACCCTCCCTGCGGATGCTGTCCGGCCGGATCTGCAGCACCCGGTCCAGCTTGGCTTCGCTGGGCCGGCCCTGGCGATCCCAGCCGCCGGCCCCCACGTCTACGTAGTCCCGGGAAGCGGACGCTGCCGGTACCCGGTCCTTGCTGGTGAGCATCAGTCCCAGCAGGTACTTTCCATTGCGGCCCACGATGAGGACGGGCCGGTCCTTGCCCCGGGAATGGTCTTCCTCATAGGGGACCCACGTCCACACGACCTCGCCCGGATCGGGCTCGCCGTCAGGCTGCGGCGAATAGCGGATTTCAGCCCCGCCGGTGAAATCGCCGGGATAGCCTGCAGCAGGGATGCCGTCCATGGTGGTTTTGGGGTTCGATCGGGAGGGCCGCGGGGCGGGACGCTGATGTGCCGTCGGTTTGTCCACGTTCCGGAGGAGCCTAAGGCCGGCCCGGACAGCATTACCCAGCATGCGGAGGTTGATCGCCATGCCGCCACCCTATAGCCCGGGCCCGCAGACGGCGTGGGTCCCGTGCGGGTAATGCGGTGCGAGCGGCCAGGACGTGGGACACTGGAGGCTGAAGAAGTGCGGCTAATCCGCGGGCAGCATATGGTGTGCCTGCCGGGCGGCCGCGGAAAAGCCAACAGTAAGGACCCTGCGTGTCTCCCATGGCCCGCACCGCACCGGTGCCCGCCGCGACAGATCCGGCTATTATTCGGAACTTTTGCATCATCGCGCATATTGACCACGGCAAGTCCACCCTCGCTGACCGGATGCTGCAGTCCACCGGAGTAGTCCAGGCGCGGGACATGAAGGCCCAGTACCTGGACCGGATGGACATTGAGCGCGAACGCGGCATCACCATCAAGTCACAGGCTGTGCGCATGCCGTGGGAAGTTGAAGGCGTCAGCTACGCGCTGAACATGATCGACACCCCGGGCCACGTGGACTTCACCTATGAGGTGTCACGGTCCCTTGCCGCCTGCGAGGGCGCAGTCCTGCTGGTGGATGCGGCCCAGGGCATTGAGGCCCAAACACTTGCCAACCTTTACCTGGCGATGGAAAACAACCTCGCCATCATCCCGGTGCTGAACAAGATCGACCTTCCGGCAGCACAGCCGGAAAAATACGCGGCGGAGCTTGCAAGCCTTATCGGCGGCGATCCCGAGGACGTGCTGCGCGTGTCCGGCAAAACCGGCGTCGGCGTGGAAGCCCTTCTGGACAAGATCGTCCGCGACCTGCCGGCACCGGAGGGCAATCCCGACGCCCCGGCCCGTGCCATGATCTTCGACTCCGTTTATGACACCTACCGCGGCGTAGTGACCTACGTGCGCGTGGTGGACGGCATGCTCCACCCGCGTGAACGCATCCAGATGATGTCCACCAGGGCCTCCCACGAGCTCCTGGAAATCGGCGTCAGCTCCCCGGAACCCACACCCTCCAAGGGGCTGGGCGTCGGCGAAGTGGGCTACCTGATCACCGGTGTGAAGGACGTACGCCAGTCCAAGGTTGGCGACACGGTCACCAACCTGGCCAAGCCGGCCGCCCAATCGCTCCCCGGCTACGCTGACGCAAAGCCGATGGTGTTCTCCGGCCTGTACCCGCTCGACGGCGCCGACTACCCGGTGCTGCGTGACGCCCTTGAGAAGCTCATGCTGAACGACGCTGCGCTGGTGTACGAACCCGAAACCTCTGCAGCGCTGGGCTTCGGCTTCCGCGTGGGCTTCCTGGGCCTCCTCCACCTCGAGATCACCCGCGAACGCCTGGAGCGCGAATACAACCTCGACCTCATTTCCACCGCTCCGAACGTGGAGTACGAGGTGACCCTGGAGGACAAAAAGGTGGTCCGCGTGACCAACCCCAGCGAGTACCCCACCGGCAAGATCGCCGAGGTCCGCGAACCCATGGTCTCCGCCACCATCCTGGCTCCCAACGAGTTCGTCGGCGCCATCATGGAACTGTGCCAGTCACGCCGCGGCGTCATGGGCGGCATGGACTACCTTTCCGAGGACCGGGTGGAAATCCGTTACCGCCTGCCGCTGGCGGAAATCGTGTTCGATTTCTTCGACATCCTCAAGTCCAAGACCCGTGGCTACGGTTCCCTGGACTGGAAAGCCGACGGCGAGCAGGTTGCCGACCTCGTGAAGGTGGACATCATGCTCCAGGGCGAGCAGGTGGATGCCTTCAGTGCCATCACGCACCGGGAAAAGGCGTATGCCTACGGCGTGATGATGACCGGGAAGCTCCGCGAACTGATCCCGCGGCAGCAGTTCGAGGTGCCCATCCAGGCGGCCATCGGTTCGAGGATCATCGCGCGCGAAAGCATCCGGGCCATCCGAAAGGACGTCCTGGCGAAGTGCTACGGCGGTGACATCTCACGTAAGCGCAAACTGCTGGAGAAGCAAAAAGAAGGCAAGAAGCGCATGAAGATGGTGGGCACCGTGGAGGTGCCGCAGGAAGCGTTCATCGCCGCCCTCACCACCGACGAATCGAAGGACAAGGCCAAGAAGAAGTGACCACCGCGCAGCGGGGTACCCGCTGATGCCCAGCGTACTTCCCCTTGGTGACCCGGCGCCGTCGGACGGCATCCTGCCTCCGCAGGCGGCCGCCGGCGCGGAAGATCGCGCGTTCGGGCTGTATGTCCACATTCCCTTCTGCGCTGTGCGCTGCGGGTACTGCGACTTCAACACTTACACTGCCACCGAGCTTGGCGGCGGCGCCTCCCAGGATGCCTATGCCGGTACGGCAGCATCAGAGGTGGCGTTTGCTGCCACGGTACTCAAGGCGTCCGGTGTACCGGGCCGGAAGCTCAGCACTGTCTTCTTCGGCGGCGGCACACCCACGCTGCTGCCCGCCGAGGACCTTGCTGTGATTCTCCGGACGGCCATCGGCCAATGGGGGATCGAGGAAGGCGCCGAGGTGACCACTGAGGCGAACCCCGATTCCGTGACACCGGAGTCCCTGGCTGTGCTGAGGGACGCCGGCTTCACGCGGGTCTCGTTCGGGATGCAGTCCGCCGTTCCGCACGTCCTGAAGGTCCTGGACCGCACTCACACCCCGAGCAGGGTTCCCCAAGTAGTGCAGTGGGCCCGTGACGCCGGCCTGGCAGTGAGCCTCGACCTGATCTATGGGACGCCGGGGGAGTCGTTGGCCGATTGGCAGTACTCCCTGGAAACCGCGTTGTCGTACGAGCCGGACCACATCAGCGCCTACGCGCTGATCGTTGAGGACGGCACAAAGTTGGCGGCGCAGATCCGGCGCGGCGAGGTCCCGGGCATTGACGACGACGATCACGCCGACAAATACGAGCTCGCCGACCGCCTGATCACCTCTGCAGGCCTGGAGTGGTACGAGGTCAGCAACTGGGCGCGCACGCCCGAACAGGCTTGCCGGCACAACCTTGCCTACTGGCGCGGCGATGACTGGTGGGGGATCGGGCCGGGCGCGCACTCGCACGTGGGCGGTGTGCGCTGGTGGAACGTCAAACACCCAACCGCGTACGCCGGCCGGCTGGCGCAGGGAAACTCACCGGCCGCCGGACGTGAAACCCTGGACGCAGAGACCCGGAATGTTGAACGGGTCATGCTTGAGGCCCGCCTCCAGTCCGGGCTGGAAGTGGCAAGCCTGGACACCGTAGGACGGCACCAGATCGCCGGGCTGATTGCCGAAGGGCTGGTGGAGCCGGGCGCAGCATTCCGGGGGAAGCTGGTCCTGACGTTGAAGGGCCGGCTCCTGGCCGATGCGGTGGTCCGCCGGATCCTGCCCGACTAGCGCGGATGGGGACTACTTGATCCAGCGCAGGTTGAACTGGTAGCGGTGCGGTTGGCCGCGGTTGACGTGGATGCCTGCCGCCACAGAAAAGCACGTCAGCGCAATCCAGATCAACGTGGCGATCACGGCAAAAATGTTTCCGACTACGGGAATGAACACCAGGATGTTCGCCACTACCGCCGCGATGGTGGGCGGCAGGCTGAAGTTCAGGGCCTCCTTGGACTCCTGGGCCGTGAAGGGCCCGCGGTCGCGGAAGATGAGGAAGATCAGCAGGGCGGGGACGCATCCCAGGATCCCGCCGAAGTGTGCCAGGGTGGCCCATTGCCGGTCTTCGCTGGCCGTGAGCGGCAGCGCATTCGCGGGGACGCCGTGGTATTCGGAACGGCCGGTGCTGCTTTGGCCGTCCCTGTGCTCGCGTGCGTTTTCTGCCACAGTCTGTTCCTTCGAAAAGTGCAATTGATGCTGGGGATGCAGTTGATGCTTCGGGGCCCGCTGCGGATCGCGGGGCACCGCAGTATCAAGAATACTGGTGTTTGCCGGTCCGGTGTCCGTCAGGGTGCTGTGAGGAAGTCGATGACTTCCTCGACCCGGCCCAGCAGCGACGCTTCCAGGTCTGCGTAGGTGTGGACCGCGCCGAGCAGTTTCTGCCATCCGAGCCCGATGTCCTCCTTAGTGGAGTGCGGCCAGCCGAACGCCTTGAGGATCCCGGTTTTCCAGTCCTGGCCCCGCGGTACGGACGGCCACTGCGGAATGCCCAGCACGGAGGGCCGGATGGCCTGCCACACGTCTACGTAGGGGTGGCCGACAATCAGGACGTTGCCTGCAGCGCCGGGGCCGGCCATGACTGCGTCAGCAATACGGGATTCCTTGGAGTCCGGGACCAGATGGTCCACCAGCACGCCCAGCCGGCGGCCCGGGCCTGGCCCGAATTCCTTCACCGCACCGGCGAGGTCGTCGATGCCATGCAGGGGTTCGACGACGATGCCCTCCACCCGGAGGTCGTCTCCCCAGACCTTCTCGACGAGTTCGGCGTCGTGCTTTCCTTCCACCCAGATGCGGCTCGCCTTGGCCACCTGCGCGCGCTGGCCTGAGACACGTACCGAGCCTGAGGCGGTGCGCCCTGCTGACGGACCGCCCGCTGCGGGCCGGGGTGCCGGTGGCATCAGCCTGATGGCACGGCCCTCAAGGAGGAACCCGAATCCCAGCCGGAAGGTCCGCGACTTTCCGCGCCGGTCCTCAAGGGCCACCACATGCATGCCACCGGACTTTTCCACCCTGGTGACGGCCCCCACCCATCCGGACTGTACGTCTTCGAGCACCATGCCCCGTTCCACGGGCACTTCAGGCAGTTGCGTACGCGCGGGAGCGGACATGTCCCGCGGGCCCCAGTTCTGGTAATCCAATGGTCACTCCGCCTCGCCGTAGGTCCTGTCCCGGAATTTCGCCCGGAGCGGTACCAATGCTAACAACGGGCCAAGGCATAATAGACTGTTAGCACTTAGGCATGTCGAGTGCTAACAGTTCGAGTGCATGTTCGAGTGCGTGCAGACTGGCAGGAAGGAACGGGTGGCTTATCCACCCCGACTGGATGGAGGTGGAGTGTGAGTGAGCCGCGCAAGCTTGAAGTACTGCGGGCCATCGTGGAGGACTACGTCCACTCCCGCGAACCGGTAGGCTCCAAGGCCCTGGTGGAACGGCATCACCTGGGGGTTTCCAGCGCCACTATCCGGAACGACATGGCGGCGCTTGAGGACGAGGGCCTCATCACGGCGCCGCATACCAGTGCCGGCCGGATACCCACGGACAAGGGCTACCGGCTGTTCGTGGACCAGATTTCGGCCGTGAAGCCGCTCTCGCAAGCCGAGCGGCGCGCCATCCAGTCCCTCCTGGAGGGATCAGACGACCTCGACGACGTCCTCGACCGGACGGTGCGGCTGCTGTCCCAGCTGACCAACCAGGTGGCGGTGGTCCAGTATCCCCACCTTAGCCGGGCACTGATCCGGCACATCGAGTTCGTCCTGCTTGCCCCGCGCAAGGTCCTGGTGGTCCTGATCGCGAACAGCGGCAACGTGGAGCAGCGCGTCATCGACGTCGGGCAGGACCTCGCGGACGAAGCGCTGTCAGCGCTGCGTACCCGTTTCCTGGGAACCCTGGCAGGAACACCGCTGGCCCGGCTGGCGCAAGCACTTCCCGCCGTCGTCTCCTCTGTCAGCCCGGGGGAGCGGCAGGCGGCGCAGTCGCTGGCGCATGCCCTGGAGATCCTTGCGCACAGCAGCCGCGAGGACCGCATGGTCATGGCCGGCACGGCCAACCTGGCCCGGTCCAATGTCGACTTTCCATTGAGCATCGGCCCCGTGCTGGAAGCTTTGGAAGAGCAGGTGGTGATGCTGCGGCTGCTGAGCGACATGGCGCAGGACCACCGTGGCGTGGCCGTCAGCATCGGCCGCGAAAACCCTTATGACGGCCTGGCTGAGGCGTCCGTCGTGGCCACCGGCTACGGTCCGGACAGCGTGGCCAAGATCGGCATCCTGGGTCCCACCCGGATGGACTATCCCAACACCATGGCGGCCGTCAGGGCAGTTGCCCGTTACCTTTCCCGCATCCTGGGTCCCTGACCGGCGCGCCCCGGCAACACAGCCGCCGGGCCCGTACGGCAGCCCCACCGCAGGCAGTACAACAAGGAAGAGATACGAACTTTGAGCAGCCACTATGACGTCCTTGGAGTCTCACCGGAAGCCACCGGAGAAGAAATCAAAAAGGCCTACCGCAAGCTGGCCCGGACACTCCACCCCGACGTCAACCCGGGTGAAGATGCGCAGGACCGCTTCAAGGCGGTGACCCACGCCTATGAAGTCCTCTCCGACCCGCAGAAGCGCCGGGTCTACGACACCACCGGCAACGAAAATGGCACTGACAACGGATTTGGCGGCGGAAGCTACGCCGGCCAGGGCTTTGCCTTCCAGGACATCTTCGACACGTTCTTCGGCGCCGGCGGATCGTCCGGACCCGCCTCACGGGTCCGCCGCGGCCAGGATGCACTCATCAGCGTCCGCATCGAACTTCGCGACGCCGTCTTTGGCGTCAACAAAAAACTTGAGGTGGACACGGCAGTCACCTGCCCCACCTGTGAGGGGTCTTGCTGCCGTCCGGGGACGCACCCGGAACGATGCGACATCTGCGGAGGCAGCGGGCAGGTCCAGCGCGCTGTCCGTTCGATCCTCGGTCAGGTCATGACCGCTGCACCGTGCGGCACCTGCGAGGGCTTCGGCACGGTCATCAAAGATCCCTGCAATGAATGCAGCGGCCAGGGCCGCATCCGGAGCCGCCGCTCCCTGACCATCAAGGTTCCCGCCGGCGTCGCAACCGGAACACGCATCCAGCTGACCGGGCAGGGCGAAGCCGGCCCCGCGGGCGGCCCCTCCGGCGACCTCTACGTGGAGGTCCGCGTCAACAACGACGCCACCTATGTGCGCGACGGCGACGACCTGCACGCAACCCTGAACATCCCCATGACGGCCGCGGCGCTGGGCACCGACGTCAGCCTGGAGACCTTCGACGGAACCCAGGACATCGACGTGAAGCCGGGCACCCAGTCCGGTGAAATCATCACCCTCCGCGGCCTGGGCGTTACCCACCTGCGCGGCTACGGCCGCGGTGACCTGAAGGTGCACCTGCAGGTGGAAACGCCGGCCAAGCTCGACGCAGCCCAGGAGGAGCTCCTCCGGCAGCTTGCCAAGCTCCGCGGAGAACAGATCACCGAAGGCAAGCTCGCCGCCAGTGGCGGGATGTTCGCGAAGCTGCGGGACCGGCTGGGTAACCTGTAGCGGTGAGCAACCCCGTCTTTTTTGCCTCCGCCGGGTCCCTCGACGGGCTGGAGGAGGGCATGGAGTTTGTCCTGGAAGGGCCGGAGGCACGCCACGCGGTTGCCGTTAAGCGCCTCGCGGCGGGTGAAGCCGTGGACATTGTCGATGGCGCCGGTACCCGTATGAGCGGGACGGTGTCCGAGGCCGCCGGCACCCGCCTCACCGTGCGGTGCGGTTCCCTGGTGGAGGAGGCCCGCCCCAGTGTCCGGCTGGTGCTGGTGCAGGCCCTCGCCAAGGGTGACCGTGATGAGCTTGCCATCGAGACCGCCACTGAACTGGGCATCGATGCCGTCATCCCCTGGCAGTCCGAACGTTCCATCGTCCGGTGGAAAGGTGACCGGGCGGCCAAGGCGCACGCCAAATGGCAATCCGTGGTGGGCGCCGCGGCCAAGCAGGCGCGGCGGGCCTGGATCCCTGAGGTGCGTCCCGCCGTCGACACCGCTGCCCTTGCTGCCGCAGTGGAAGCCGCGGACCTGGCGGTCATCCTCCACGAAGACGCAGTGCGGCCGCTCCGTTCTGTCCTGGAAGGCTGGGACGGTGCCAGCGGCACCGGAACCCTTGAAGTGCTCCTCATCGTGGGCCCGGAGGGTGGAATCAGCCCCCGGGAGGTGACGCGACTTTGCGACCGCGGAGCCGTCACGGCCCTCCTGGGCCACCACGTGCTGCGCTCGTCCACGGCCGGTCCTGCCGCCGTTGTGCTCTCCAGCGACATCCTGGGGCGCTGGGACGCTACCTGACCTTGAAGGACCGGTTGTCTTCGAACTGGTCCGGCCCGCCGTCGGACCCGGCCTGGGCCACCCTCAGTTCGTAGTCTCCGGCGGGCAGGGTCAAGGCCAACGTGAAGACTCCAGCTTGCCCCTGCTCGGACGACGCCGTGGTTTCGCCGGTGAGGAAGGGCGCCTTGGCCCCGTTGTCCCCGGTCCGGAGGATCTGCCAACGAAGCTTGCCGCCCGCCGACGTGCTGCGTCCGGTGATCTTGACGCTGCCGTCCGCCACCTCGGAGCCTTCCTGGGGATCGATGATCCAGACAGGAGCAACCAGGCCCGCCGTCCTGGTCATCAGGGCGCCAAGCTGAACCTGCCCGAATGCCATGTAGTCGGTGTGGCCGTCCACCAGGATCCGTACCCGGATCTGCTGGCCGGAGTCGATCAACCCGGAACTGGCTGCGGCAGCAGTTGCCGTGTAGACGAGCTGCTGGACGGCCCGGGCTGCCATGTCCGCATCGAGGTTGCTGTTGAAAGCGTCCTCGGAGACATCGACGGTGATGACGTCCTTGCCGGAAATCGAGGTGGCGAGCTTGCCGGGATTCTGCCACGGGGTGAAGAAGTCAGGGTCAAGGGGTTTATCGGACATCATGGCACGCAGTGCGCGCGTTACCGGGTTCTCCTGTTCGGGTACGTCCCGGAACTCCCGGTACAGGAAGACATTGCTGCTGCTGCGGCCGATCCAGTAGACGGGCGCCTTGTTGGAGGACTGCGTGGTTTCAAGCGGGGCGCTGGTGGAGGGCGGCTCAGGGCTTCCCGTGGTGGCAGGCCCGGTCAGGAGGGTGCCCGTGGGGGAGGGGCCAGGTTCTGCAACGCATCCGGCAAGGATCGGCACCACCGTCAGGACGCCGGCCAGCATGATCGCGCGGGCACGGCCCACGTTTCGACCTGCCCGGCGGGGCGCAACGGTATCCGGCACTTGTGCCTTTCCTCTCGTGTCGTGAGGGCCGTTCCCCGGTCGGCCCGATGTCACAGCCGTGGCTGGATTTCCAGCATTGCACAGCCCGGCGAAGCGATTTGCCCGGTTCCGGCCATGGGGCACAACTGCAACGGGAACGATATGAGGACGATATGAAGTTGATACATAATGACCGATCCTGCCGGGGTGCCTTTGCTAAGTGGTCCCCGCTTCACGTGGATGCCCATGGCCCGTGGATGTCCGGCTTTACCGGCAGGCGGGATGCGCTGGCGTAAGATAAAAGGATCACGGAACGCAGAAACCAGGCACTGGTTTCCCGGACCGGGACGACAGCAGAAACTACCTCGAGGGGACCACAGGCCTGCGGGCCAGCACCATGACTGAATCAGCCAACGGAAAGCGCCGGCTCAACACGGGAGAGGGCACTGCCGGGGAATTTCCCCACACCCTTCCCGGTGTCCGGACCGAAGTAGTCCTTTTCGACAATTCCGATCAGATGGTCCAGTCACTCGGCAGCCACGACGAGGCTCTGCGGTACATCGAGGAGCAGTTTCCGGACGTCAACTTCCACGTCCGCGGCAACGAACTTTCCCTCAGCGGCCCGGCCGGCGACGTTCCCCGGATCATGCGGCTCCTCCAGGAAGTCCGTGGCCTGGTGGCACGCGGCACCGTTATCACCCCCGCGGTCCTGCAGCAGCTGGTGGCACTGCTCCGAAGCCAGTCGCTTCAGAACCCCGTGGATGTGCTGACGCACGACATCCTCTCCAGCAGGGGCAGGACCATCCGGCCCAAGACGCTGAACCAGAAGAACTACGTCGACGCCATCGATGACAACACCGTCATCTTCGGCATCGGTCCCGCCGGAACCGGCAAGACGTACCTGGCCATGGCCAAGGCTGTGCAGGCCCTTCAGCAGAAGGAAGTCAGCCGCATCATCCTTACCCGCCCGGCCGTCGAAGCAGGCGAGCGCCTCGGGTTCCTGCCCGGAACCCTGAGTGACAAGATCGACCCTTACCTGAGGCCGCTCTACGATGCCCTCCACGACATGATGGACCCCGAATCGATTCCTCGGCTCATGGCAGCCGGCACCATTGAGGTAGCTCCGCTGGCCTACATGCGTGGCCGGACGCTCAATGACGCGTTCATCATCCTGGATGAGGCCCAGAACACCACACCGGAACAGATGAAGATGTTCCTCACCCGCCTGGGCTTCGGGTCCAAGATGGTGGTCACCGGTGACGTCACCCAGGTGGACCTGCCCTTCGGGACCAGGTCCGGGCTGCGGATCGTGGAGGAGATCCTGCACGGCATCGAAGGCGTGAACTTCTCCGTCCTTGATGCAGCGGACGTGGTGCGGCACCGCCTCGTGGGAGACATTGTCAATGCCTACAGCATCTGGGACGACAGGCAAAGGAACCGTGCCCGGCAAACGGCCGGCCGGGAGAAGCGGGGGGAGCACGCATGAGCATCGAGGTGAACAACGAATCCGGCGTCCAGGTGGACGAGGCGGGGCTGGTGGCCCTGTCCCGGTACATTTTTGAACAGCTTTACATTCATCCGCAGGCAGAACTTTCCATTCTCCTGGTGGATGAACCTGCCATGGAGAAGCTCCACATCGAACTGATGGACGAGCCCGGGGCTACCGACGTTTTGTCGGTGCCCATGGATGAACTAACGCCCGGAACTCCGGACCGCCCCACCCCGCAGGGGATGCTCGGTGACATCGCCATCTGCCCCCAGGTGGCGCAGGTCCAGGCCAAGAACGCCGGCCACGCCCTCCAGGATGAGATGCTTCTGCTGACCACGCACGGCATCCTGCACCTTTTGGGCTATGACCATGCCGAGCCCGAAGAGAAGGAAGAGATGTTCGGGCTCCAGCGCGAACTCCTGACCGGCTTCACCGGCAAGGAAGCGCCCGCCGAGACCACCCAGTGACGCCCCTTCTCCTGGTGGCGATGGCCCTCGTCTTCCTGGCCATCGCCGCCGTACTGACCGCGGCCGAGGCCGCCTTCAATTTCCTCCCGCGCCACGATGCGGAAGAAGCATTGCTCCGAAGCCGCGGAACGGCAATGCGCAGCATCCTGCGCGAGCCCGTTGCGCATATCCGGGCCCTGAGGTTCTGGCGGGTCTGGTTCGAGATGGCCTCCGCTGTCGCCGTCTCGGTGCTGCTTTACAGCCTCCTGGACAACATTTGGTTGGCCGGCCTTGCAGCGACCGGCATTATGGCGCTGCTGGGGTTCGTGATCGTGGGTGTCTCACCCCGCCAGCTGGGCAGGCTCCACTCGGCCGCGGTGGTACGTTTCACGGCGCCGATGATCCGCTTCCTGACATGGGTCCTGGGGCCCATCCCGGGATGGCTCGTCGCGGTGGGAAGCGCTGCCGCCCCGGGCGCACCCGGAGGGGACGAAGCCTTCTTCAGCGAACAGGAGTTCCGGGAACTGGTGGACCGGGCCAGCGAATCCGACATGATCGAGGACACCGAAGCCGAGATGATCCAGTCGGTGTTCGACTTCGGGGACACGTTGGTCCGTGCCGTCATGGTGCCAAGGACGGACATTGTCGGCATCGACTCCGGTGCAAGCCTGCACGAGGCCATGTCCCTGTTCCTCCGGTCCGGCTACTCCCGGGTCCCGGTCATCGGTGAGGACACCGACCACATCCTGGGGATCGTCTACCTCAAGGACGTGGCCGCCGTCGTGCATGAATTGGACGCAGGCGTCGAACCGCCCACGGTTGACTCCATGGCCCGTGAAGTCCGCTATGTGCCGGAATCAAAACCGGTGAGCGACCTGCTGCGGGAACTGCAGAAGGAGTCCACGCATGTGGCCATCGTCATCGACGAGTACGGCGGCACGGCCGGCCTGGTCACGCTTGAGGACCTGATCGAGGAAATCGTTGGCGAGATCGTTGACGAATACGACACCGAAAGCGCCGAGGCAGTAGAGCTCGGCGACGGTTCCTACCGGGTCAGCTCCAGGATGAGCATCGATGACCTCGGAGAACTCTTTGACATGGAACTTGACGACGACGAGGTGGACACCGTGGGCGGACTACTCGCCAAAGCGCTGGGACGCGTTCCCATTGTTGGCAGCAGGGTGGAAGTCCAGGGCGTATCGCTGCGGGCAGACCGGCTTGAGGGCCGCCGCAACCGCGTCAGCCATATCATTGCGGCACCCGTGCCAACAGTAGACACTGACCTTGAAGACCTCTTCCATGAGGCGGAAGCAACCCAGCAGGGAGTTCCACGTGAGCAAGAAAAGTAAGGCCCAGGCAGAGGACGATTTCGGCGGATTCCGGGCGGGGTTCTCGGTCCTCGTCGGGCGTCCCAACGCGGGCAAGTCCACTTTGACCAACGCCCTGGTGGGCAAGAAGATTGCCATCACCTCCGCCAAACCACAGACCACCCGGCACACCATCCGTGGGATCGTCCACCGCGAGGACGCCCAGCTGATCCTGGTGGACACGCCAGGGCTGCACCGGCCGCGGACACTGCTCGGCAAGCGCCTGAACGACCTTGTGGCCGACACCCTCGCCGAGGTGGATGCCATCGGCTTCTGCCTGCCCGCCAACGAAAAGATCGGCCCCGGCGACAAGTTCATCGCGGCCCAGCTTGCCGCCATTGGCGGGAAGCCTGTCATCGCCATCGTGACGAAGGCCGACCTTGTGGACAAGCAGGCGCTCACTGAACAGCTGCTGGCCGTCGATGCCCTCGGCCGTGAAGTGCTGGGCGAAGACGGGTGGCGGGACATCGTCCCCGTCTCCGCGAGCGACGGATTCCAGGTGGACACTGTGGCCGATGTCCTGATCAGCCACATGCCGCCGTCGCCCCCTCTATACCCGGACGGCGAACTGACCGACGAGCCCGAAGCCGTCATGGTGGCCGAACTGATCCGCGAGGCGGCGCTGGAAGGCGTCCGGGATGAACTCCCGCACTCACTTGCCGTGGTGGTGGAAGAGATCGTTCCCCGTGAGGACCGGCCGGAAGACAATCCGCTCCTCGACGTGCGGGTAAACCTCTACGTGGAACGTCCGTCCCAGAAAGCCATCATCATCGGCAAGGGCGGGAGCAGGCTGCGGGAGGTGGGGACCAACGCGCGCAAGGGCATCGAGGCGCTGCTCGGCACACGCATCTACCTGGATCTCCATGTGAAGGTGGCAAAAGACTGGCAGCGGGATCCAAAACAGCTGGTCAAGCTCGGTTTCTGACGTTCCCGGCGGGGTGTCGCAGGTCACCGCCCGGCGTTTTCCCAGACTCGGCCACTAAAATGGACCGGATTTTGTAATTAGAGGAAGGTTCAACACGTGGCGCGAGGCCGTGGCAAAAACGAGTTCGGTGCTGAGTCGCCACCCGGCTCTGGCCCCGTTTCCAGGCACGCCGACCAGGCCGGCCTGGGCGCTGCCAGGCATCTTGGACCCATCCGGGGGATGCCCGTCTGGCTGAAGATCATCACCGCCATCGTCGCTGTGGCGCTGGTGGGTGGCCTGGCTTTTGCCGGATTCTGGTTCATCCGGCTCCAGAACAACATCTCCAAGGCGCCACTGAACGCCGGCGGAACGGGCACCGAGGGGCCTGTGAATAATGCCACCGGGCGGATGCAGATCCTAATCCTCGGGTCCGACACCCGCGACGGCAAGAACTCGGAATACGGCACCTCCGATGACTCGACGGGCTACGGCAAGTCCGACGTCATGATGCTGATGGACATCTCCGAGGACAACAAGCGCGTCAGCGTCATCAGCTTCCCGCGTGACCTGCTGGTCAACATCCCCGCATGCAAGGACTCCAAGACCGGCCGTGAATATCCCGCGCGCAGTGGAGTGATGATCAACGAAGCCATGGGCGAGGCCGGAATCGGCTGTGCCGTGGATACCGTCAATAAGCTGACCGGACTGGAAGTGGACCATTTCATGATGGCCGACTTCAACGCCGTCAAGGAGCTGTCCAACGCCGTGGGCGGCGTGGACGTGTGCGTCAGCGATGCCATCTATGATCCGGATTCCCGGCTCCGGCTGCCGGCAGGAACCTCCGCCGTGCAGGGTGAGCAGGCACTCGCCTTCCTTCGGACGCGGCACGCTTTCGCCGACGGCGGAGACCTGGGGCGAATCCAGGCGCAGCAGGGTTTCCTTTCCTCGCTGACCCGGAAGATCAAGGATGAGGGAACGTTATCGGATCCGGCACGGATGCTGAAGATCGCCGACGTCGTCACCCAGAACCTCACGGTGGACGACGGGCTGGCCTCGGTGCCGACCCTGCTGACCATCGGTAACCGGCTCAAGGACATCGACCTCGGGAAAGTGGCGTTTGTCTCCGTGCCCACCACGCCCGCCGTGTCCGATCCCAACCGCCTCGAAATTGCCGAGCCCGCAGGTTCCCAGCTTTTCACAGCGCTGCAGAAGGACGTCGACCTGACGGACCCTACGGCGCCCACCACGCCGTCACCCACTGGAAGCCCGTCCCCGTCAGCGACTCCGACGGAAACCGAAGCGCCGCTCCCGCCGTACAACAAGGCCCTCCAGCCGGTTTCGGTGGCAAACGGCTCGGGTGTTCCCGGCCGTTCCCAGGAAATCGTCCAGGCACTGGTCTCCGGCGGCTTTACCCAGGCAGCCCAGTTCGAAGCGCAGGCCATCGCCAAGTCAGGTGTCTACTACGGCGCCAACTACGCTGACGTCGCAGCGGACGTGGCCGCGCTCCTCGGGATTCCCGCGTCACAGATGATCCCGGCGCCGGGGGTAACCGGCGTGCAGGTTTACCTCGGCAGCGATTTCACGTCCGGGGCCACCTACGGGAGTGGATCTGGATCCGGCGCGGCCCTCCCTAACGATATTGTGAACCAGACTGCCGGGGATGCCCGCTGCCAGCAGGCCAACCCCGAACTGATCGTTCGGTAGCGCCCCACTGCGCCCCGGTGCGGAGCCCCTACAGCAAACGGCCGCGGTGCCAGCCCATCAGGCTGGCTCCGCGGCCGTTGCCGTTCTCCGGATTGGCTACCAGATGCTGACCCGCTCGGCCGGCGGCATCCACATCTCGTCCTGTTCGGTCACCTCGAAGGCGTCGTGGAAAGCGTCGAGGTTGCGGGCAATGGCGTTGGTCCTGAACTCGTTGGGGGAGTGCGGGTCAGTGGCCAGGCGGCGGATGGCCTCCTCCTGCCGGATGACCTGGCGCCAGCCGGCCGCCCACGAAGCGAAGAAGCGCTGGTGGCCGGTCAGTCCGTCCAGGACCTCCGGTTCCCGGCCTTCCAGGCTGATCCGGTAGGCCTTGTGGGCGATGGCCAACCCTGCGAGGTCGCCGATGTTCTCGCCCAGCGTCAGCCGGCCGTTTACATGGTGTCCCGGGGCGGCCGCGGGGGAGAGGGCGTCGTACTGAGCCACCAGGCGGGCAGTGAGCCTCTCGAACGCCTGCCGGTCCTCATCCGTCCACCAGTTACGGAGGGCACCGCCGCCGTCGAACTGGGATCCCTGGTCGTCAAAGCCGTGGCCGATTTCATGACCGATCACAGCCCCGATACCGCCGTAGTTGACGGCGTCGTCGGCGTCTGCCGTGAAGAACGGCGGCTGCAGGATGGCGGCCGGGAAGACAATTTCGTTCATCATGGGGTGGTAGTAGGCGTTGACCGTCTGCGGTGTCATGAGCCACTTGTTGCGGTCCACGGGCTTGCCCACCTCATCGAGGTGCCTGTCGACGTCGGCGTTATGGGCGCGCTCTACGTTCCCGAGGAGGTCGTTGGGGTCGATCTCCACGGCGGAGTAGTCGATCCACTCATCGGGGAAGCCGATTTTGGCACGGAACCCGTCCAGTTTGCGCAGGGCTTCGGCTTTGGTGTCCGACCCCATCCAGCCCACCTCGTTAATGCTGCTCCGGTACGCCTCGATGAGGTTGCCCACGAGGGTCTGCATCCTGGCTTTGTGGGATTCCGGGAAGTGCCGTGCCACGTAGATCTGCCCGACTGCCTCGCCGAGGGCCGCCTCCACTACGGCGACGCCGCGCTTCCAGCGGTCCTTGTTCCGCGGGGTGCCACTGATCGTGGTGCCGTAGAAGGCAAAATTCGCGTCGACGAGGGCCTGGGACAAGTATGGAGCCGCGGCGCTGATAACGCGCATCGCCAGCCAGTCCCGCCACGCATCCAGCGGTTCGGTATCCAGGAGGGCCGCCGCGCCCAAGAAGAAGTCGGGGGTACTCACCACGATTTCCTGCCGCTTGTCTCCGGCGATGTCCGCGGCCTCGAACCAGGTGGCAAGAAGTGGAAACAGTTCCGCGGCTTGCTCTGCTGTTTTGAGGTTGTAGGTTTTCTGCGGATCCCGCAGCGTGACGTTGTCCCAGTGGTGGGAGGCAAGCTTGGTTTCCAGGTCCACCACACGTTCCGCCGCAGCCTCTGCGTCCTTGCGCCCAGCCAGGGCCAGCATCGTGGCTACGTGGGTCCGGTACGCGGCGACCGTCGGTGCGAATTTTTCGTCGCGGTAGTAGGACTCATCGGGAAGGCCAAGGCCTCCCTGTCCGGTGTACAGCAGTACACGGTCCGGGTTTCCGGCATCGGGGGCCGGGTAGATGTAGAAGAGTCCGCCCACGTCCGAGCGGAAGAGCCGTCCGGCCAAGGCAACGAGGTCAGAGGCCGAGCCCGAGGCGTAGACGTCGTCGAGCCGTTGGCGGATCGGATCGATGCCCTTCGCTTCGGCGGCAGCCTCATCCATGAAGCTGTTGTACAGCCCGCCGATCTTGCGTTCAATACCGCTCGCCTCGTCACCCTTGGCGGCGGCTTCCTCGATGATGTCCCGAACGGCGAGTTCCGAGCCGTCCCGCAACGCGGTGAAGGTCCCTTCCAGCGGTCGGTCGTCCGGGATCTCGGTGGCCTTCAGCCAGGCACCGTTGACGTGCTGGTAAAGGTCGTCCTGCGGCCGGACCGTGTGATCAATGGTGGAAAGGTCGATCCCCGAAATGGGCACTGAAACTCCTTTTACTGCGACGCCGCTGCGGGCACAAATACCCGGTGCGTCTGCATGATGGACTTTACGGACGGTAGTGCCCTTTCATCTTACGCACCCGTGTTACCCTCAAAAGGTGCGTGCAGAGTTCCTCCTCCTTAGCTGCCGCGGCGAGGCTACAGACGCTATCTAGCGCAAGGCCCACCCTCGCTGCGGAGTTTGTGTTGCCCGGCCACCCTTTCACTGAAGATCCATAGAAAAGGCCCCAAGTAATGCGAAACGCACAGAAGTCCTCAGGAATGCCCTTCCACCGCTACACGCCGTTCCAGGACCAGATCACCGTCGAGATGCCGGACCGTACCTGGCCGGACAAGGTAATCACCAAGGCCCCGCGCTGGTGTGCAGTGGACCTGCGGGACGGCAACCAGGCACTGATCGATCCCATGAGCCCGGCACGGAAAATGAAGATGTTCGACCTGCTGGTCCGCATGGGTTACAAAGAGATCGAGGTCGGCTTTCCGTCAGCATCGCAGACTGACTTCGACTTCGTCCGCCAGCTGATCGAGGGCAACCACATCCCGGATGATGTCACCATCCAGGTCCTCACCCAGGCCCGTGAGCACCTGATTGAGCGGACCTACGAATCCCTCGTTGGTGCGAAACAGGCCATCGTCCACCTGTACAACTCCACGTCCGTGCTGCAGCGGCGGGTCGTCTTCAACCAGGACGAGGACGGCATCCTGGACATCGCACTCCAGGGTGCGCGGCTGTGCAGGAAGTACGAGGAAACGCTGGCCGATACCCACATCACCTACGAGTACTCACCGGAATCCTTCACCGGAACGGAACTGGAATACGCCGTCCGCGTCTGCAACGCCGTCGCCGACGTCTTTGAGGCCTCGGCAGACCGGCAGGTCATCATCAACCTGCCGGCAACTGTGGAAATGGCCACCCCCAACGTGTACGCCGATTCGATTGAATGGATGAGCCGGCACCTGCACCCCCGCGAAGGCATCATCCTCTCGCTGCACCCACACAACGACCGAGGCACCGGTGTAGCCGCCGCCGAGCTCGGTTACATGGCCGGCGCTGACAGGATCGAAGGCTGCCTGTTCGGCAACGGGGAGCGTACCGGCAACGTTGACCTGGTAACCCTGGGACTGAACCTGTTCGTGCAGGGCATCGACCCGATGATTGACTTCTCCGACATCGACGACGTCCGCCGGACCGTTGAGTACTGCAACCAGCTGCCCGTCCCCGAGCGGTCCCCGTACGGCGGCGACCTGGTGTTTACTGCCTTCTCCGGCTCGCACCAGGACGCCATCAAGAAGGGCTTCGAAGCCCTGGAACGCGACGCTGCCGCCGCCGGCAAGGACGTTGCCGACGTCACCTGGCAGGTGCCCTACCTGCCGGTGGACCCGAAAGACTTGGGCCGCAGCTACGAGGCCGTCATTCGCGTCAACTCCCAGTCCGGCAAGGGCGGTGTGGCCTACCTGCTCAAGAACGAGCACAGCCTGGACCTGCCCCGCCGGGCCCAGATTGAGTTCTCGGGCGTCATCCAGCGGCGCACGGACACCGTGGGCGGCGAAGTCAGCGGCGCCCAGCTCTGGCAGATCTTCCAGGACGAGTACCTGCCCTCCGGCAAGACGGATGGCCAGTGGGGCCGCTACTCCCTGGGCTCGGTCAAGACCGAGACCGACGACGACGGCGGCATGACGCTGCACGCGGCCCTCACCGTCGATGGCGCCCAAGTCAGCCGCACCGGTACCGGAAACGGTCCCATCGCCGCGCTGCTGAACATCCTCACCCAGGACGGTGTTGACGTCCGCGTGCTGGATTACAGCGAGCATGCCCTGTCCGAAGGCGGCAACGCGATGGCCGCGGCGTATGTTGAATGCGCAGTGGGCGAGCGGGTCCTGTGGGGCGTGGGCATCGATGCCAACACCAGCATGTCCTCGCTGAAGGCCGTCATCTCCGCCGTCAACCGGGCCATCCGCGACGCGCAGTCCTGATCCGCAGGCCGCCGCGTTGCCCCTGTTTCGGGGCCGCGCGGCGGCGCAGGGGCTGCCGAACCCCTCGGGGATGGGAAGATAGAGCGTGGCTCAACAATCCTTCGCCTCCCGGGCATACCGCGATGACGCCGTGGTCCTCCGTACCCACAAGCTGGGCGAAGCCGACAGGATCATCACGCTCCTCACGAAGCACCACGGGCAGGTCCGGGCAGTCGCCAAAGGCGTTCGCCGTACCAGCAGCCGTTTTGGAGCGCGGCTCGAGCCGTTCATGGTGGCTGACCTCCAGCTGATCTCAGGCCGGACACTGGACATCGTGACCCAGGCTGTGGCAAAAGGCGCCTACGGCGGCAGCATCGCTGCCGACTACGGCCGCTACACTGTCGCCGCCGCCATGACCGAAACAGCCGAGAAGCTCACCGACGTGGACGGCGAGGCGGCCACAGCCCAATACAACCTCCTGGTGGGTGCACTCGCAGCCCTAAGCCGGAACGAGCACGCCGCCGGCCTGATCCTCGACTCCTACCTCCTGCGGGCACTGGCCACCGGAGGCTGGGCGCCGAGCTTCACGGACTGCGCCCGGTGCGGGATGCCCGGTCCGCATAAGGCCTTCGCTACTGCGCTGGGCGGCATGGTGTGCCCGGACTGCAGGCCGCCGGGCTCGCCCGCTCCTGCTGCCGAAACTGTCATCCTGCTGGCGGCCCTGCTCACCGGAGACTGGCCAACGGCTGACGCTTCCTTGCCGCTGCATCGGAAGGAAGCCGCCGGCCTGGTGGCCGCATACCTGCAATGGCATCTCGAACGGGTGCTGAAATCACTCAAACATGTGGAGCGTAGCTGACAGTGGCTTTGGGAAAAAAGACGACCTCCGCCCGCCGACGCACCGAACCGGTGGTCGCGCCCTACCCGCACCCCTCGGGGGCAGTTCCGCCGTCCATCCCGGCTGAGTTCATTCCCCGCCACGTGGCCATCGTCATGGACGGCAACGGCCGCTGGGCAAACCAGCGGGGACTTCCCCGGGTCGAAGGGCATAAGGCCGGCGAACCCGCACTGCTCGATGTCATGGCCGGCGCCATCCAGCTCGGCATCGAGTATGTCAGTGTCTACGCCTTCTCCACGGAGAACTGGCGAAGGTCCCCCGAAGAGGTCCGCTTCCTTATGGGTTTTAACAAGGATGTGCTGCGTCGCCAGCGCAACCAGCTGGACGAATGGGGCGTCCGGGTACGCTGGTCGGGCCGCCGGCCAAAGCTCTGGGGCTCGGTAATCCGGGAGCTGGAGGAAGCAGAGGCCTACACAGCCGGCAACAGCACCTGCACGTTGACCATGTGTGTTAATTACGGCGGACGGGCGGAGATCACCGATGCTGTGGCCGCCATCGCTGCGGAGGTTGCTGCAGGACGGCTGAAGCCCGGTGCCATTACGGAGCGCACCATCCAGAAGTACCTCGATGAACCGGACCTTCCCGATGTGGACCTCTTCCTTCGCAGCTCGGGGGAACAGCGGTTATCAAACTTCCTGCTCTGGCAATCGGCGTATGCCGAGTTCGTGTTCATGGACACGTTGTGGCCGGACGTGGACCGGCGGACGCTGTGGGCAGCCGTAGAGGAATACGCGCGGCGCGACCGGCGCTACGGCGGCGCAGTGGATGCAGCGGCCCAGCCCGGCGGCTCCCCGGCCCCGTAGGCACGCAACCAGCGCGCCATGCGGGCATAGGCGTCGGCGCGCACCTCGGCAGGGGAGAGGAAGACATCGTGCAGGGCACCTTCAATCCGCTCCACCGTGACGCTCCGGCCCAAGGCAAGGGCCCTGGCGCCGATGACATTCACATCCAGCACCGCGTCAGTGCGGCGCATGGCTTCGGACCACAGCAGTCCAGTTGCACTCCCGGCGGACAACAACACCAGGATGGGCACCTGGATGTTCAGCCCCCGGGCAACGCGCGCATGGCCAGCCAGCACCGCGCTCAACCAGCCGGCCCGTACCGGGAAGGCCATCGGCGGCCGGTACCGGTCGTCGATGCTCCACTCTCCCTCGGCCGTGCTGCTGATGGTCCGCCAGTAGTAACCCCGTTCAGGCAGCCGGAGGACAGCCGTGGGCCGCAGCCTCGCCATCGGCGCCATAAGACCTGAGGCAGCCCGCCGGACCAATGAGCTGCCGTGCATTTCCAGCCAGGGGCTGTTGAGCACCAGCCGCGACACGGAACCGGGGTTATCCGCGGCCCACAGTGCTGCCACCAGGCCGCCGGTCGAATGCCCCATCAGGGTGATGGGCCCGGGCGGGTCCCCGCCGCCGATAATGAGCAGTGCCGCCTCAATCTCGGCATCGTAGTCAGCCAGATGCGAGACAAACCCTCCGGGTGCACCCGGGCGCAGGCTCCTGCCGTGGTTGTGCATGTCTAGGGCGTAGAAGTCATAGCCTGCCGAGTTCCAGAACCTGGCCAGGTCCACGTTGAAGAAGTAGTCACTCCAGCCGTGCAGGAAGAGGACAGGTTGGCGCGTTCGTTGTGGCACGGCGGCGCGTCCCGGCGCCGGCCGGAAGCGCACCAGCGTAGCGGTCCGTTCCACGCCGTCGGGTCCCTTGGCCTCGAACGTCAGGGACTGGAATTCGGCGCCCAGGATGTCCTCTTCCCATGCCATGGACCCATGCTAAACCGGCACCAGGAGGGAACCGCTCCCGCCAGGTCACGCCGGTTTAAGGGCGTCTCCGTTTTGGTCCACAGCCCGCGAGGCGGAAAACTGGTTGCATGCGCGTTTACCCCACATTCTTCAAGCTGGCTTTTTCCTGGATGGACGCCGAGCGCGCCCACACCCTCGGATTCAAGGGAATCCGGCTGGCGCACTCGTCCGGGGCGGGGAAGGTCCTCCGCAAGCTGACTGCACCGGCGCCTTCCCTTCAGACCACTGCCTTCGGCATCACCTTCCCCTCACCGTTCGGACTTGCAGCGGGTTTTGACAAGGAGGGGCACGGCATCGAAGCCCTCACCGAGCTTGGCTTCGGCCACATTGAAGTGGGCACCATTACCGGTCAGGCGCAGCCGGGCAACGAGCAGCCGCGGCTGTTCCGCCTGATCCAGGACCGTGCGGTCATCAACAGGATGGGATTTAACAACGACGGCGCCGCCGCCGTGGCTCCCCGCCTTAAGTCCGCCAGGGCTGCCCTGCAGCGGATGTACCCAGCGGTGCGGCCGGTCATCGGGGTCAACATCGGCAAGACCAAAGTTGTTGAGCTTGCTGACGCGGTGGCTGACTACCGCGTCAGCGCACGCACCCTTGCACCTGCCGCTGACTACCTCGTGGTCAACGTCAGTTCCCCCAACACTCCGGGACTGCGGCTGCTGCAGGACGTCGAAACGCTGCGCCCCCTTCTTACCGCTGTTGGGGAGGAAGCCGACCGTGCAGCGGGAAGGCATGTGCCGCTGCTGGTGAAGATTGCTCCGGACCTCAGCGACGAAGACATCGACGACGTGGCACGGCTCGCCCTGGACCTGAAGCTGGACGGCATTATCGCCACCAACACCACCATCGCCAGGACGGGGCTGGCGTCCCCGGCTGAAACAGTCGAACAGTGCGGGGCGGGCGGGCTGTCCGGAGCGCCGCTGAAGCAGCGTTCCCTGGAGGTGCTCCGCCGCCTCAAGCAGGCAACCGGCGATGCCTTGACCCTCGTCGCCGTCGGTGGCGTGGAAACAGCCCAGGACGTGCAGGACCGGCTCGACGCAGGGGCAACACTGGTCCAGGGTTACACGGCCTTCCTGTACGAGGGCCCCTTCTGGGCGGCCCGCATCAACCGGCAGCTGGCCCGCAAGCGGCGGTCCTGAAACACTTCGGGTCCAGACCCGTTAAACAGCAGTCCCCGGCAGGTGACCTGCCGGGGACTGCTGTTTAACGGAAACTCTGAATCAGGAGGGGAACTGGCCGCGGCTGACCTGGGGCTTGGGCAGCCGCAGCTTGCGGAACTGGAGGGAGCGCATCGAGCCGTACCAAACGGTGCCGCGCTCAACCTCACCGAACTTCTCCACCAGCCGCTTGCGCAGTTTGCGGGACAGCAGGAACACGTCCACGAACACAGCCAGGAACATGACCCAGAAACCGCCCAGGACATAAATCATGTAATCGCTGGATGCCGGCACCACCAGGGAGACCAGAACGAAAACAAGTGCGCCGAACATGAGGAACTCGCCCAGGCTGAACCGGGCATCGACGAAGTCGCGGGCAAACCGCTTCTGCGGTCCCTTGTCCCGCAAGGGCAGGAACTTTTCGTCTCCGGTATCAAGGGCCTGGCGCATCTTCTGCCGCTGGTCCTGGATGACCTGGCGCTCGGCAGCCTTGGAGGCCTTGCGGTCCTCCGGCACCAGCGGACGCTTGCGGGCGGCTTCCTGGGCCCTCCGTGTTGGAGTCGGGGCACCCTTGCCGATGACACCCGCCTGGCGTGCCGCCGCTTCCGCCGCCTGCTGGTCTACTGTCTCCTGCGCCGAGGGCGCTTCTTTTTTACGTCCGAACACCTGAACAGAATACCTTGCGGAGGTGCCGGGATTCCTTGCCTGCGGGTGTTGCCGAAGCAACAGATGTGACGGGAGTAATGTTTTGGCCATGACTTCCTCGCCAATGGCAACCCCGCACGATCCGCATGGCCCCTCATCCACGGGCCCTGAGACAACCGGCCAGACGGACCAACTCCGGGCCGCCGTCGACCGTTCCTTCGACCAAACCCTGCGCCGCCTCAAAGACCTTGTGGCGATTCCCGGGATCGCCTGGCCCAGCTTTGACCGGGCACCGCTGGAACGCAGTGCCGAAGCGGTAGCGGAACTGCTTCGCGAGGCCGGACTGGACGAAGTGCAAACCCTCACCTGCCCCAAGCCTAACGGCACGCCAGGGGGTCCCGCCGTCGTCGCACGCCGCTCCGCGGCGCCCGGCAAGCCCACCATCCTGCTGTACGCACACCATGACGTCCAGCCTCCCGGCGACGAAGCCCTGTGGGAAACACAACCGTTCACCGCGGTGGAAAAGGATGGCCGGCTCTATGGCAGGGGCGCCGCTGACGACAAGGCCGGCATCATGGCCCATATTGCCGCCTACGCTGCCGTCTCGGAAGTTGTCGGCGAGCTGGGACTCGGCGTGACGTTCTTCTTCGAAGGCGAAGAGGAAGCCGGATCGCCTACCTTCAGGCCCTTCCTGGAGGCCAACCGCGAACTGTTGCGGGCCGACGTGATCGTCGTTGCCGACTCCAGCAACTGGAAAGTTGGCGTTCCTGCCCTGACCACCAGCCTTCGTGGCCTCGTTGACGGCACCATTGAAGTGCAGGTCCTCGACCACGCTGTCCACTCCGGCATGTACGGCGGCCCGGTGCTGGATGCCCCCACGCTCCTGTCGCGGCTGATCGCCACACTCCATGACGACGACGGCAACGTGGCGATCGAAGGCCTGGTGGCCACGGACAACGCTGCCGTGGACCTTCCGGAAGCCGACTACCGTGCCGACGCTTCAGTGCTCGACGGCGTCCGTCTCGCCGGAACGGGCAGCATTGCCTCCCGCCTGTGGACCAAGCCTGCGCTGTCCATCATCGGCTTTGACGCGCCGGCGGTGGACGTCGCCTCGAACACGCTGCTGCCGCGGGCCCGTGCCAAGTTCAGCCTCCGCCTCGCACCGGGCCAGGATCCCGCCGCGGCCATGGAGGCTGTGGGCCGCCATGTTGAGGCCAACGCGCCGTTCGGCGCGAAGGTCACCTTCACACCGGGGGAGAGCGGCAATCCTTTCCAGACGGACACGGCATCAGCGGCGGCCCGCCTGGCAATGTGGGCGCTGGGGGAGGCTTGGGGCGTCCCGGCCGTCGAAACAGGGATCGGCGGTTCCATCCCCTTTATTGCAGACCTGCTGGAGCTCTACCCTGCAGTGCAGATCCTGGTCACGGGTGTTGAGGACCCGGACTCGAGGGCGCACAGCGCCAACGAATCCCTGCACCTGGGCGACTTCCGGCATGCAATCCTGGCCGAGGCCCTCATGCTTGCCCGGCTCAACAGCGCGGGCCTGGACGTGCAGCCGGGCTGACAGCGCCCACGTGGGCGCAGGGCCTCACCTTGGCCAGCCGTCCAGGGAACAACGGGGGACCTTTCATGGTTACGTCAGGAGTTAGAGCTACAAGGCTGTCCGACGTAGCATGTAGCTATAGCCCATACCCAATCCGTAGGGGCAGGCACCGCAGATGCGGAGCCGCCAGGACCCGTCCCAAGAAGGTAGGCCAATGAGCACCGCAACCAATGAGAACAGCACCGCAACCACCAGCGAATCCGGCGAACTGCCGGTCCACGAGGTCAACCTGACCGATGTCGCCGCAGGCAAGGTACGCAGCCTTCTCGAACAGGAAGGCCGCACGGACCTGCGCCTTCGGGTTGCCGTGCAGCCCGGCGGCTGCTCCGGCCTGATCTACCAGCTGTACTTCGATGAGCGGATCCTCGACGGCGACGCCGTCCGTGATTACGACGGTGTCGAGGTCGTCGTGGACAAGATGAGCGTTCCGTACCTCAGCGGCGCCAGCATCGACTTCGAAGACACCATTTCCAAGCAGGGCTTCACCATCGACAACCCCAATGCCGGTGGCTCCTGCGCCTGTGGAGATTCCTTCCACTAAGCCGGTCATTTTGCCGTATGCCTGCGCCGTGTCTCCTGCCAACCAGATTGGCCGGGAGGCACGGCGCCGACATGTGGGCGAAACGTCCGGGGGAGCGGTAAGCTCTACACCGAGTAGTAAAACTTTTCGTGTGCCCGGGCGGCCGATGGCTGCCCGGGCAACAGCAACAAGTAGGAAGGGCCGTCTGTGAGTTCGCAGAACCGAACCGGCAGCCGACGCAAAACGATCACAACGATCACTGGCTTGGCAATTGCCGGCGCGTTGGTTTTGACCGGATGTTCGCCAGAGGTAGAGAAGGGGTGGCTGCCCACTGAACGCGGCACCACCAGCAACACCGACCGCATCATGGACCTCTGGGTCAACTCATGGATTGCCGCGCTGGTGGTGGGCATCATTACCTGGGGCCTCATCATCTGGTGCCTGGTGGCGTACCGCCGCCGCAAGGGGACTGTCGGGTTCCCGCGGCAGACCAGCTTCAACCTTCCGCTTGAGGTCTTCTACCTGACCATTCCGATTTTCATGGTCCTGGTGTTCTTCTACTTCACCGACCGTGACCAGCAGGCCATTGATGACCGCTCCCAGCCGGCCGACGTCGTAGTTGACGTCCGCGGCAAGCAGTGGGCCTGGGACTTCAACTACAAGTCCGGCGACGTCATCCAGGAAGACCTCCACGAAGCCGGTGTCCAGGCCCACCTGACCGGCAACACCATCGATAAGGAACAGCTCCCCACGCTGTACTTGCCGGTGAACAAGTCTGTTGACCTCGAGCTCAACGCCCGCGACGTCATCCACTCGTTCTGGGTTCCCGCCTTCCTGCAGAAGCGCGACATGATCCCCGGAAAGACCAACTACATCAGGTTCACCCCCACTAAAGAGGGCACCTACGACGGCAAGTGTGCCGAACTCTGCGGCGAGTACCACTCCGAAATGCTGTTCCGCGTCAAGGTGGTGTCGGAATCTGAATTCCAGGCCCACATGGACGGGCTGAAGGCAGCCGGCAACACCGGGCTGCTGGGCGTGGAGTACGACCGCAACCCTAACCTGAACGAAATTAAGTAAGGGGAGCGACGTGGCTACGTACACTCAATCCGCACCCACAGGAGCCCTGCAGGCTCCCGTGGTACCCAAATCCAAGGGGCGCATCGTCGTCAACTGGATCACCTCCACTGACCACAAGACCATCGGGTACATGTACCTGATCGCCTCGTTCGTCTTCTTCTGCCTCGGCGGCGTCATGGCGCTGCTCATCCGTGCCGAACTCTTCGAGCCCGGCATGCAGATCCTGCAGACGAAGGAACAGTACAACCAGCTGTTCACCATGCACGGCACGGTTATGCTCCTGATGTTCGCCACCCCGCTGTTCGCGGGCTTCGCGAACGTCATCATGCCGCTCCAGATCGGTGCCCCCGACGTCGCATTCCCGCGTCTGAACGCCCTGGCTTTCTGGTTCTTCCTCTTCGGTTCCACCATTGCGGTGTCCGGCTTCATCACCCCGCAGGGTGCAGCTTCCTTCGGCTGGTTTGCCTACGCACCACTGTCGAACACCACGTTCAGCCCCGGCATCGGTGGTGACCTGTGGGTCTTCGGCCTGGCGCTCTCCGGCTTCGGCACCATCCTTGGTGCGGTCAACTTCATCACCACCATCATCTGCATGCGCGCCCCGGGCATGACCATGTGGCGCATGCCGATCTTCACCTGGAACACCCTCATCACGGCCATCCTGGTCCTGATGGCGTTCCCCCCGCTTGCCGCCGCACTGTTCGCCCTGGGCGCCGACCGCCGGTTTGGTGCACACATCTTCGATCCCGAAAACGGCGGTGCCGTCCTCTGGCAGCACCTGTTCTGGTTCTTCGGCCACCCCGAGGTGTACATCATCGCGCTGCCGTTCTTCGGCATTGTGTCTGAGATCTTCCCGGTGTTCAGCCGCAAGCCGATCTTCGGTTACAAGGGACTTGTTTACGCCACGATCGCCATTGCTGCGCTGTCCGTGACGGTGTGGGCCCACCACATGTACGTCACCGGCTCGGTGCTCCTGCCGTTCTTCGCCTTCATGACGATGCTCATCGCCGTTCCGACCGGCGTGAAGTTCTTCAACTGGATCGGCACCATGTGGCGCGGTTCCATCACGTTTGAAACCCCCATGCTCTGGAGCATCGGGTTCCTCGTGACGTTCCTCTTCGGTGGCCTCACCGGCATCATCCTTGCTTCGCCTCCGCTCGACTTCCACGTCTCGGACTCCTACTTCGTGGTAGCGCACTTCCACTACGTGGTCTTCGGAACCGTGGTGTTCGCCATGTTCGCCGGCTTCTACTTCTGGTGGCCCAAGTGGACCGGAAAGATGCTCAACGAACGCCTTGGCAAGATCCACTTCTGGCTCCTGTTCCTGGGCTTCCACGGCACATTCCTCATCCAGCACTGGCTCGGTGTGGAGGGCATGCCCCGCCGCTACGCCGATTACCTGGTGGAAGATAACTTCACCTGGATGAACCAGTTCTCGACTGTGGCTTCCTTCGTCCTCGGCGCCTCGCTGATTCCGTTCTTCTGGAACGTCTACATCACGTGGCGGAAGGCCGAAAAGGTCCAGGTTGATGACCCTTGGGGCTTCGGTGCCTCCCTCGAATGGGCCACGTCCTGCCCGCCGCCGCGCCACAACTTCACCTCGTTGCCCCGGATCCGTTCGGAGCGCCCCGCCCTGGACCTGCACCACCCTGAACTGCGCCAGGTCCACACCGTCGACTCGCCGGCACCTGCGGCCAGCGTTCTCGGCAACGCCGACCAGAAGGACACCGCACAGTGAAAATCGAATCTTGGATCTTTGGATCGGGAGTCTTCTTCTTCATCCCTGTCTCCATCGTGTACGGGTTCCTGACGCACTGGAACGAGTGGGTCGGCACCCTGGGTGTCCTGCTTGTAGGCGGACTGGCCGGCATGATCGGCGCGTACCTTGGCTTCACCGCCAAGCGCGTGGGCATGCGCCCCGAGGACCGCAGCGACGCTGAGATCCACGAAGGCGCCGGCGAGCAGGGGCACTTCAGCCCCTGGAGCTGGTGGCCCCTGGTCCTCGGCCTGGCTTGCGCCACCGGGTTCCTCGGCCTGGCCGTTGGGTTCTGGATTGTCTTCATTGCCGCCGGCCTTGCGGTCGTAGCGCTTGTTGGCTGGGTTTACGAATACAGCCGCGGGGACCACGCCCACTAGGCACCACACTTAATGACGACGCCGGCCTCCACCATTTGGTGGGGGCCGGCGTCGTTGTGTCTGGGCCAGTTTGTTCCGGGTGGTTCTGGCTGGTGCCCGGGCAATTGCCGGGCTAGTGCCGGGCCGCGGGCTGCAGGGCTCCCTGCGCCGTGAGGAGGTCTCCGAGGACCTGGAGGAGCCTCTCGGCGTCTTCCACGCTCCCAGGCCCATCCAAGGCTGTCTCGCTGACCGTGAGCTCCACTGTGCAGCCGTGCTGGAAGTCGGCGGCCATCACCTGAAGCAGCGACCGCGCATCGACGCCCGGGCTGCCTTCCCTGGCTATGACCACGGGAAGGCCCGTGTCCATGACGGCCCGGACAAAGTCGGCCGCTGGCCTTGCATGAAGCCCTACGGAAGCCGTGACCACGGCCTTGTGTGATGGCAAAGGGGACTCCTTCGTCTCGACGGACCCGTCCGTCTGTCGCGTAAATCTTCCTGCCCAAATATATATCCGGCTGCCCGGCCCTGCCGCCACGAAGTCGTCTGCAGGAACGCAGCTGGTCTAGACCTGACCTACGATTAGAAGTGGCATCAAGCAGGAAAAGGCGGACTCATGGCGGCTGCAGCCAAGACCATCAAGGGCGACATAGACCGCACCAGCGGTGTCGCCATCTACATTCAATTGCGGGAGATCCTGCGCGCCTACATCGCGGAGGCATGCCCACCGGGCTCGGCACTGCCTTCAGAACGTGATTTGGCCGAACGCTTCGGCCTTGCCCGGATGACAGTCCGCCAGGCCATCGATGCACTGGTAGGCGAGGAAGTCATCGAACGCGTTGTTGGCCTTGGTACCTTTGTCCGCCGGCCAAAGCTCGACCTCCAGGTAAAGCTCACCTCCTACAGCGAGGAAATGCAGCGCCGTGGCATGGTCCCGGCGGCCAAGGTCCTCAGCTTCGAGCAGATCGGGGCCAGCGCCTTCCTTGCCCGCGAACTGCAGCTCGACGAAGGCACTCCGCTGGTGCGTTTCCGCAGGCTCCTGCTGGCGGACGGGGAGCCCATGAGCGTGGATGAGAATTTCATCCCCGCCCACCGTGTCCCGGGCCTCCTGGACGGCGAGCCGCCCACCTCCTTGTACAACGTCCTGAGCGAACAGTTCGGCCTGGTCATGGAGTGGGGTGAGGACATGATTGAAGCAACCGCAGCGTCCCCGTCCACGGCGCGCCTGCTCAACGTGGAAGTGGGCTCACCGCTGTTGAAGATCCAACGGCATGCCTTCGTGGCCCGCTCCATGGTGGACTACTCCGTTTCGTACTACCGTGCTGACCGCTACAAGCTCTGGGTGCCCCTGCAGCGCCCCGGGGCACGCCGGGCGCGGAACCTCTAAGCGGACCGCGAAAGGGACTGGCCCCGCCGAGTCCTGGTGCTGCGGCCACATTGACGCCAGATAGAAACAGAGCAGGGCCCGGTCCATGCGGACCGGGCCCTGCTCTGTCTGGTGCCTGGGCGAACCTAGTGGGACAGGCTCTTGGCTTCCTCAGATGCTTCCACTGCCGCGTGGCCGTGGCCATGGGCTGCTTCAAGCTCTGCGGGTGTAGCCGGAGCGACGCGGTCCTCAAAGAACCACTTCGAAAGGAAGGCGCGGCGCTTCTCGTTGCCGGTCACCACACCATGCTCGTTGGGCACCGCGGGGAGAACCTCAGGAGACTCGAAGCCGACGAGCTTGTAGCGCTTGTACTCATCGAGCGGGGCGTGAACCTCGATGAACTCACCGTGGGGCAGGCGCACGATGCGTCCGGTTTCCCGGCCGTGCAGTGCAATCTCGCGGTCCTTGCGCTGGAGCGCAAGGGCGACGCGCTTGGCAACGATGAATCCGATGATCGGGCCGATGAAGAACAGGGCCCGGAGCCAGTAGGTGACGTCGTTGAGGGATACGTGGAAGTGCGTGGCGATGAGGTCAGAGCCGGCAGCGGCCCACATGACGCAGTACCAGATGAAACCTGCAACACCAATGCCCGTACGGGTGGGGGCGTTGCGGGGACGGTCCAGGACGTGGTGTTCGCGGTTGTCCTTGGTGATCCAGCGTTCGATCCACGGGTAGGCGAACATCACCGTGAACAGAATGCCGGCGGGTACCAGGGCGGGGAGCAGCACGTTGAACGTGAAGACGAAGCCCAGCCAGGTCTGCTCCACGTGCCAGTCACCAAAGGTGCCGGGCATCAGGCGCAGCGCACCGTCCACGAAGCCGATGTACCAGTCAGGCTGGGTACCGGCAGAAACGGGGGACGGATCGTAGGGACCGTAGTTCCAGATCGGGTTGATGGTGAAGAACGCTGCCATCAGTGCCAGGACACCGAAGACGATGAAGAAGAAGCCGCCGGCCTTGGCTGCGTACACGGGGCCGAGGGGGTAGCCGACAACGTTGTTGTCGTTGCGGCCCGGGCCGGGGTACTGGGTGTGCTTGTGAACCACAACCATGAACAGGTGGAGCACGATCATCAGGAGGATCAGCGCCGGCACGAGCAGGATGTGCAGCATGTAGAGGCGGCTGATGATGGCCGTTCCCGGGAACTCTCCACCGAACAGGAAGAAGGAGATGTAGGTACCAACTACCGGGATGGACTTGATGACGCCGTCAATGATGCGCAAGCCGTTGCCCGAGAGCAGGTCATCAGGAAGTGAGTAGCCGGTGAAGCCGGCAGCCATGGCCAGGATGAGCAGGACGCAGCCCACAACCCAGTTCATTTCACGCGGACGGCGGAATGCACCGGTGAAGAACACACGGAGCATGTGCACGGCGATGGATGCCACGAACAGCAGGGCTGCCCAGTGGTGGACCTGGCGCATGAACAGGCCGCCACGGATATCGAAGGAGATGTTCAGCGACGAGCTGTAGGCCACTGACATTTCGACGCCCTTGAGGGGCACGTACGATCCGTCATAGTGAGTCTCTGCCATGGACGGGTCGAAGAAGAACGTCAGGAACGTACCCGAAAGCAGCAGGATCACGAACGAGTAAAGAGCAACCTCGCCGAACATGAAGGACCAGTGGTCGGGAAAGACTTTCCGGCCGAACTCCCGAAGGATTCCGGAACCGCCAACTCGGGAATCGACGAAGTCGGTAACCCGGCCTGCCTTGGTTTTGGCGACGAAAGCGGGCTCAGCTGTTGATGCTGCGCTCATGCATATCACGCTCCCAGTAACTCGGTCCTACAGGTTCATGGAAGTCGCTGGTGGCGACGAGGTAGCCTTCGTCATCAACTGCGATGGGCAGCTGGGGGAGAGGGCGGCTGGCCGGTCCGAAGATCACCTTGCACTCTTGAGTGAGGTCAAAGGTGGACTGGTGGCACGGGCACAGCAGGTGGTGCGTCTGCTGCTCGTAAAGAGCAACGGGGCAGCCAACGTGGGTGCAGATCTTGGAGTACGCAACAATGCCGTTGTATCCCCAGTCCTCGCGGCCTTCAGAGGGATGCAGTGATGCCGGGTCCAGGCGCATGAGGAGCACAACGGCCTTGGCCTTCTCGTTGAGCTTGCCCTCGTGGAGTTCGTTCAGGCCTTCCGGAATGACGTGGAAGGCCGAACCGATGGTGACATCCGCGGCCTTGATCGGAGTACCGTCGGGGTCGCGGGCCAGGCGCTTGAGCTTGCCGTCCTGCGGTGCCCACATGGTGTGGGCCAGCTTGTTGTCGGGGCGGGGACCCAGATCGCCGAAGATGGCTACTGCGGGCAGGGGAGCGAGGGCCACGGCGCCGAGGAGCGTGTTGCGGATCAGGGGGCGGCGCTTGATGCCGGTCTCTTCCACAATGTCGTCAACGATGCGGACTGCAGCCTGGCGGTCCTCTTCGTAGCGGATGGCGTGGCGCTCTTCCGATACTTCGTGGTCCGGCATCAGGGCCTTGGCCCAGTGGACGATGCCGGTACCGATACCGAGCATGGCGAATGCCGTGCCGACACCAAGGAGGGCATTCTGCAACCGGATGGTTGCGATGTTGGAATCCTCGCCAAGGTCGATGGCGAAGTACGCCACCAGGAAGATCAGGGTTCCAACGACAGAGATGCCAAATAGTAAGGCGACCTGCCGTTCTGCCCGCTTTGCGGCCTTCGGATCCGTGTCAGCCAGGCGCAAACGATGCGGGGGAATTCCAGGATCCTGGAACTTCTCCACCTCATTCTGACCAGCCGTAGCTACGGTGCCCGAGTGGTTCGGACTGCCGTCACTATGGTTGCCCATAATTCGCCTCATCCTTCTCTCGTCCCGGCGGCTGCCGGGTTAGTTTCTAATATCAACCTGCTGGACTTTGCAGCAGAAAGTTTTGGTGCGGGGACCGCGTCAGGATGTGCGGGACGTCAGCCAGATGGTGAAGGCAATGATGACGCCCAAGCCTGCAACCCATACGAAGAGGCCCTCAGCAACAGGACCCAGCGAGCCGAGGTCGGCTCCGCCCGGGGAACCGGTGCTTTCGATCTGCTTCAGGAACGTGATGATGTCCTTCTTGCCTTCGGGGGTGATGTTCGAGTCACTGAAGACCGGCATGTTCTGCGGACCGGTCGCCATTGCTTCGTAGATGTGCTTACCCGAAACATCGGCGAGGGCCGGTGCGAACTTGCCACGGGTCAGGGCACCACCGGCAGCGGCGGCGTTGTGGCACATGGCGCAGTTGGTGCGGAACAGCTCACCGCCGGCGGCAGCGTCACCGCCACCATTCACCAGGTCCTCTTCAGGAACTGCCGGGCCGGCGCCCAGGGAAGCGACATAGGCTGAAAGCTGGTGGGTCTGCTCGTCGTTGAACTGGGCGGGCTTCTTGAGGGCCTGCGGTCCGTTCATCTGCATCGGCATGCGGCCGGTGCCCACCTGGAAGTCAACAGCAGCGGCGCCGACGCCCACCAGCGACGGGCCGTCAGCGGTACCGCTGGCACCCATGCCGTGGCAGGTGGCGCAGTTCGCTGCGAAGAGCTTGCCGCCTTCTTCAGTGTCGTTGGCACTGTAGGTGGTGGTGGAAGCCTTGGCCTCGTTGACGGTGGTGGCCACAGCGTACAGCCCACCCGTAAGGAGTAGTCCCATCAGGAGCAGCGCTATTGCTGCCAGTGGGTGACGCCGCTTTTGTGAGAGTGCCTTCACGTGGTGGTTCCTTTATTCGTTCCTGCGACGGCTTGTGGAGCCGCGACCTGAAATTCTGCCTCGTGTAGAAAAAGTTTCAAAACTGGTTACTTGAGTACGTAGATGACCAGGAAGAGGCCGATCCACACGACGTCAACGAAGTGCCAGTAGTAAGAGGTGACAATCGCGGAGGTGGCTTCGAAGTGACCGAATTTCTTCGCGGCGAACGACCGGCCCATGATGAGCAGGAAGGCAATGAGGCCGCCGATGACGTGCAGGCCGTGGAAGCCGGTGGTCATGTAGAAAGCAGAGCCGTAGGCGTTGGAGGACAGCGAGACGTGCTCGGAAACCAGCATCGCGTACTCGGTGGTCTGGCCCGCGACGAAGATCGCACCCATGATGAATGTCAGGGTGAACCATTCGTTCATGCCCCAACGGGAGAACGAGAACACCCCTCCGGTGCGGCGCGGCTGGAGCCGCTCGGCGGCAAAGACGCCCATCTGGCAAGTGAAGGAACTTGCCACGAGGACGATGGTGTTAGCGAGCGCAAAGGGGAAGTTGAGCTTGGCTGTCTCGTCCGCCCACATCTGAGCACTCGTGGAGCGCAGTGTGAAGTACATGGCGAAGAGACCGGCGAAGAACATCAACTCGCTGGACAGCCACACAACGGTTCCAACGGAAACCATATTGGGGCGGTTCAGCGTGGGGTGCGCCGGGGTACTGGGGGCATGGGTCGCAGATGTCACATAGACATTATGTCTGTAAAAGTCCGTGCTGCCCAACGCAAACCGCCTTTTCGGAGGACTTTTTCTACAAAGACGCGAAATCGCGCGGAAAAGTTCCCGCACCGGTTCATATTGGTCAGCCGCCGCCATCCCTCGATAGCATCAGCAGGTGACTTCACAGGCTTCCCCAGCGTCCGGCAACACCTGGCCCCGACTGATCTCAGCACTGATCGGCGGGCGTGATCTCACCGCGGATAACACGTCCTGGGCCATGGACACCATCATGTCGGGGGAAGCCACCCCTGCGCAGATCGCCGGCTTCCTCGTTGCCCTCAGTGGCAAGGGGGAGACGGTCGAGGAGCTGTCTGGACTGGTGGACGCCATGCTGGCACACGCCAAACCCATCACCATCTCCGGTGAGAAACTCGACATCGTCGGGACAGGCGGTGACCAGCTGAACACCGTCAACATCTCCACGATGGCGGCGCTGGTGGCGGCCGGCGCCGGCGCGCGGGTGGTGAAGCACGGCAACCGGGCCGCGTCGTCGTCGTCCGGCTCTGCCGACGTACTGGAGGCCCTCGGCGTGCGGCTGGACCTGTCCATCGACCGCGTGGCCAGGAACGCAGAAGAGGCGGGAATCACCTTTTGCTTCGCGCAGGTATTCCATCCTTCGTTCCGCCATACCGCCGTGCCGAGGAAGGAACTCGCGATCCCCACTGCCTTCAACTTCCTCGGCCCGCTGACCAACCCGGCAAAAGTCCAGGCATCAGCCGTCGGCGTCGCAAACGCCAGGATGGCACCCCTGGTGGCAGGTGTCCTGGCACGGCGGTGGAGCAGGGGCCTGGTGTTCCGCGGTAACGACGGCCTTGATGAGCTGACCACCACAGGCCCTTCCACGGTGTGGGAGATCCGTAACGGCAGCGTCGAGGCATTGGAGTTCTCGCCCCGGGACCTCGGCATCAGCCCGGCTACCGTCGAAGAGCTCCGTGGCGGCGATGCGAAGGCAAACGCGGTGGTTGTACGCGACGTCCTGGCGGGCAAAGAGGGCCCTGCCCGGGACGCAGTCCTGCTTAACGCTGCCGCCGGCCTGGTGGCCTTCGATCTTTCAGCCGAGGGAACGTTCCTGGACAGGATGCACAGTGCCTACGCCCGGGCGGCTGCGTCCATCGAAAGCGGAGCGGCGGCGGCAGTGCTTGATAAGTGGGTCCTGCTCACTGCCCCGTAGAGGACGTCTTCTCGCCTACTGTTCGAACCCCAACGAAAAAGCCGCGTCAAGATCGTGCTGGGAGTAGGCCCGGAAGGCTATGTGGGTAGTGGTGTGGACCACCGCCGGAACTTTCGAAAGCCGGTCGGCAATGACGTCCGCAAGATCCTCGTGCCGGGAAACCCTGGCCACGGCGATCAGGTCCCACTCGCCGGTGACGGAGTACACCTCGCTGATGCCTTCGATCGCTGAGATCTCCTCAGCCGTCTCAGGAATGCGGGAAGCGTCCGTTTTGATCAGGACGAATGCGGTGATCACGTTGAAACCCTCCGGATCTGTTGCGCCACGGCGTTGACCGGCGCGTTTCTTGGTCCTGCCAGCCTATTACATCAGTGCCCGCTCAGACCGGACCCAACACGTTGGGCCGGGGGAGCGCCGGTGTTTAGCCGCGGCGACGCCGGATGATGCGGTACAACGCCCGGTACCCCATGAGCAGCACGCCCAGGCTGAGGAGGGCGACGACGACGAAAGGCACCACGACGGTCTGCCCGGTGAGGGCCCTGAGCAGCATGCCGCCGATGAGGCTGCCCAGCCAGGCTCCGATGCCGGCCCGGCTCAGTGACATCGGGGCGCGCCATGCACGGGTTGCGAGCCAGCCTGCGGCCGCCCCGGCCAGGAAAGGCCAGGCCGTAAGGAGGACGCCGGAGATGATCCCGTCCCGGGCGTGTGCGTCGCGGCCTATCGCCGCGAACACCAGGATCAGGACGACGTCCGCCGCGGCAGCGGCGACGGCCAAGCCGCGGGGGCCGGGGGCAGGCCCGGATTGCGAAAAACTCATGGTTCCGAGCCTATCTGTCCGCCGCGGAGCTACCGGCATCGGCAACTGCCGCGGAAGCAGTCTCAGAGGCGGTGCACCAGCCAGCCAGGTTCCCACCGGACTGAGTACGGGCCGTTGCCGTCCTGCTCAACCAGGATGTGCGTCACCGTGTACGCGATGGCAGAGCCAAACGCGGCGCGCACTTTCACCGGGGCCGGCCGGAGCATCAGCACAGGCTTTCCCGGCGCGTGCGTCAGCGCCTCTTCCCGCAGTGCACTCCGAGTCCGGCGGCCAGGGGACTGGGGGAGTACAAACGGTGGTGTGCTCTGGTCTTCGAGATACGGGGACTGCGGCATCGGACGTCCTGGCGCTAATGAGGTGCACCGGCGCCATTTTCATAGGCGAAGGCGGCTTCTGGTGACGCCACCAACCGGCTTTGCCAGCAGGCTGGTCCGGAGTGGGGGCGCCTAGGGAACGACGATATTCGCTTCGCAGGCCGTTTGGCATCCGTAGGCTGTACCCGACTTGCCGGCCGCGGGCTACCTGTCCGAAGGCGTCGCGGGGAGGTTTGGCTGGATGAAGTAGATTCTGTTCTACGCCTGCCCGCTGGATGATCGACTGCGTTGGAGGAACCGTGAACAAGCCGCTCTGGATTTGCTGCCTGCTCGGCGCTGCATTGGGCATCGCCATCGGGTTGGCGTTCTTTGACAGCCCTTTCCTGGGCTTCGCGCTTGGACTCGGCCTGGGTGCCGTGGTCGGGGCCGGCATGGGCGTCCGGCGCTAGACTGGAACGGTCATGAACGGCGCGCGCCCCCGTCACACCGTCTGGCTGGCAGCGTTGGCCAGCCTGCTTGTTGCGTGCACGCCGGTCAACGGCACTGATGCAGCTTCCGGCGGCGCTTCGCCCACGGCGACCGTACAACCATCGGCCGGGACTGCTGAGCATTCCCCACAGCCCCTTGCTTCCACCACAGTGCCGGCGCCCCTTCCCGCTGCCAGTCAGCTGCCGGTGCCCGGCCCCTATGCCATCAATCTGTACCGCGAGGGCGACTTCGTCCCGCAGTACACGTTCGACTGGTGCGTTGCGGCGAGCATCCAGATGGCCCACAACCTGATTGACGACACAGGTGGGGGCACATGGTCGGACAGGACGCAGCAGGGGGAGTTGTGGGAACTGGCCCGCGCACGGTCGTCCGATTCCTTCAACGGTGCCAACCCTTACGGCTGGGCGCAGGTGCTCACCGCGTCCGGGATGGGTCCTTACAGCGTGGTCAGCGTCGCCGACTATGGGGCTGCCCTGCAGACGGCGGCGCGTGCGATCGCTGGGACGGGCCGGCCGGTTGGCCTGGTGATGTGGAGCGGCCGGCATGCATGGGTGATGAGCGGCTTTGAGTCGATGGGTGATCCGGCGGAATTCCAGGACTTCCGTGTCAAGGGAGTCAATGTCCTGGACCCGCTCTATCCCTACGGCAGCCAGCAATGGGGGCCGTCACCGGCACCCAACAGCCTGCTGACGCCTGAGGAACTCGCCACCCAGTTTGTTGTCAGGGAACCCCGGCGATGGAGTTCGCAGCTGCCTGCCGGATACCTTCTGGTGCTTCCACAGGCAACTCCCTGATGGGCCAAACCAATGGCCTCTCGCACAGGTCAAGGGGAGCGGGCCACCGCCCCTTCCAGCGCTGCAGATTCCAGTTACTTTACATAATGTAGATTATCGGCGTTTCACCAGCATGCCCGGAGAGGGGCAGGAGCGGCGATTCCGCAGGTCAGGCCGCTGAGCCATTGTCTTTGCGGATGCCCTCGTTAAGAATGGGTCAATGACGGTCTACGTGCGTTCACTTGAAACTGCAGTTCCGGCAACAAAGCTGATCCAGGCGGAGGCGCGTGACGTTTTCGCAGCGCAACCGGGACTCAGCAGGCTCGGTTCCCGGCTGGTGAGCACATGTTTCGATTCCGCTGCTATTGAGACCAGATTCACGGCCGTCGACGAGCTCACCAACGCATTCCGCCCTGAAAATCCCCAGTTCTATGACCCGGACTCGGGGCTTCTCCTGAATCCCAGCACCAAGGTCCGCAACGACATCTTCGCCCGTGAGGCCACCAAGCTGTTTGTGGAGGCCTCTGCTGCCGCCGTTAAAGCCTGCCCGGATCTCAATTTACTTGACATAACTCACCTTGTGACAGTCTCCTGTACCGGCTTTTTCAACCCCGGGCCTGACTACAAGATCGTCCGTGAGCTGGGCCTGGACCCGTCGGTGCAGCGCTACCACCTTGGCTTCATGGGCTGTTACGCGGCCTTCCCGGCCCTCCGCGCGGCCAAACTGTTCTGCGAGGCGGACCCGAAAGCGGTCGTCCTTGTGGTCTGCGCTGAACTGTGTTCACTGCACGTCCGAACGTCCAATGACCCGGACACCATTATGGGATCGGCGCTGTTTGCCGATGGCGCAGCGGCAGCGATCGTCACGGCCAACCCGGCCGCGGAAGAAACCGCTTTGCTGCAGCTCGACCACTTCGAAACGGTGCTGACGCCGGTTGGCGAGGACTCCATGGCCTGGAACATCGGCGACCATGGCTTCGAAATGGTGCTGGGAAACTACGTACCACACATCATCGACGATCACATCGTGGGCGCGCTGCAGCCGCTGCTGGCCCGCGAGCCCCTCCTCGAAGCACTCCCCTACACCGGCATCAGGCACTGGGCCATCCACCCGGGCGGCCGCAGCATCCTGGACAAGGTCCAGACCCGGTTGGGCCTCACCGACGGGCAGTTGGTCCCGGCCCGTGAAGTCCTGCGCAACTACGGGAACATGAGCAGCGCCACGGTGCTGTTTGTCCTCCGGCACATCCTCGAACAGGACAGCGAACCGGGAGGCGAGCGGATCTGTTCGATGGCGTTCGGCCCCGGCCTGACGGTGGAAACAGCGCTCCTGACCAAGTTGCGGCAGGCGCCGGCGGTGGCCAAAACCCCGGCTGACACGCGGCAGGATCAGCTGCTGCAGGAAATCCCGGTGGCCTGATCCGGTGCGCATCTGGCCCGAGCGTGCGGCAGGCGAGCTGGAACAGATGGACCTGCCGGACTGTAATGCGCGGAAGCTGGAGAACACCTACCGCCAGTTCGGCCTGGTCAACAGGATCGTGTCCGGGTGGAGGCGGCTGTACGTCAACGAACTTCGTCCGGTCCTGTCAGCAGGACCGGCCAGCATCCTTGACATCGGCTCCGGCGGCGGCGACCTCGCCGTCATGCTTGCCCGCTGGGCCGCCAAGGACGGGCTGGCTGTCCGGATCACCGGCGTAGACCCGGACCCGCGCGCGGCTGCCTTCTCCCTCAACCGGCTCCCGACCCGTGGCGTGGACTTCCGGCAGGCGCACAGTGCCGAGCTGGTCGGCGAAGGTGCCGCGTTCGACGTCGTTATTTCCAACCATGTCCTGCACCACCTGGGAACGGATGAATTTCAAGACCTGCTGGCACACTCGGACGTGCTCGCCCGGAAAAAGGCCCTGCACAACGACCTGCGCCGCAGCCCGCTGGCCTTCGCCCTTTTCGGCGTCGCAACCCTCCCGCTTCAGAACTCTTTCATCCGGGAGGACGGGCTGACCTCGATCCGGCGCAGCTATACGGCTGCGGAGCTGTCCGTGCTCACTCCCCCGGGCTGGACCGTGGAACCCGGGGCAGCCTTCCATCAGGTACTGGCACTGCGCAGGGACGGCCATGAACGCTGATGTGGTCATCGTCGGGGGCGGACCGGTGGGTCTGTACCTCGCCGCCGTCCTCCTCCGGCACGGCGTTTCGGTCCGCGTCCTGGAACGGAGGACCGCCAGGAACCATCACTCCCGGGCTATTGGCATCCACCCGCCGGCCCTCGCCGCCCTGGACCAGCTGGGCATCGCGCGCCAGATGGTGGCGGAGGGTGTCCCCATCCGTTCCGGGCTGGCAGTCAGCCGTGGCCGGACCGTGGGCCGCATGCTGTTTGCCGGAGTATCGGAAGCATTCCCGTTCGTCCTTTCGCTGCCGCAGTACCGGACCGAGCAGCTGCTGGAAGAGCAGGTGCATGCCCTGGACAGCGGCGCGCTCGTCAGGGGGATGGAGGTACTGGACGTAGCGTACGACGGCGGCAGCGCCAGTGTGTCGGCAAGGCCCGCCGGGCGTGCCGCGCAAGGGAGCAGTACGTTCCGGGCGCAGATAGTGATCGGCGCTGACGGTCCACGGTCCCGGATCAGGGACCTGATCGGCGTCCCGGTCCGGCGGAAAACCTACCCCGACCACTATGTGATGGGTGACTTCGCGGACCACCCGAAATTTGGTGAGCGGGCCGTGCTCTTCCTTGAGAGCGGCGGCATCGTCGAGTCGTTTCCGCTGCCGGGCGCCGTCCGCCGCTGGGTGGTCCGGCTGGGAAGACCCGCCGGAAGCGCTACCCCGGAGGCACTGGCCCGGCTCGTGGCGGACCGGACCGGAATCCACCCGGAAGCCGCCACCAACACCATGCTCAGCGCCTTCAGCGTCAGATCAACAGTGGCCCGCAGGACGGTGGCCGGACGCGTGATCCTGGTGGGCGACGCCGCCCACGAAATCAGCCCCATCGGCGGACAGGGCATGAATCTGGGCTGGCTCGACGCCCAGGCACTGGCCCCTCTGATCGTCCAGGCAGTCACCGGCAGTCATACTCCGGAGGACTTCCGCGGTTACGAGCGCGGCCGCTATCACGCGGCAGTGCGGGCGCAGCGGCAAGCAGAAATCAATATGCTGCTGGGCCGGCCGCTGCCAGCCCCGGTCCTTGCTTTGCGGAACACCGTGATCAGCGCGGCCGCGGCGTTCCCTGTTATCAACCAATGGGTTGCCGGGCGGTTCACCATGCAGCAGGAGTTCGACGCAACCGTTGTCAGCGGAAGTAGCAGTCGTAGCTGTCCTGGCTGACGATCAGCCCGTCGCGGACTTCGAAGACCGACGAGGTCCGCGCCCGGATAGTCTCACCGCGGTCCCAGTAGCGGATATCCATCAGCACGGTTGCGGACCAGTCAGCCTCGACAGCCACGCGTCCGCCTTCACAGGTTGTCCTCCTGATGGTGAACTCCTGGTTGGCCACCACCTCCGAACTTTGGTCGGCGCCCGCCAACACGTCCGCGAGGGTGCGGGTGGAGCCCTCGGGCGCCAGCAGATGGGGTGCCTCCACGAGCGTGAACGAATCAGCCAGGTAGGGCCTGATCTCGGCCGCTCCCCCGCCGGCTTCAAGGATGCGGATGAACTGGAGGACGCGGTCCACCGGGCTGGGGCACGCCGTGGTCCCGTCCGGTCTGGTGGGTTCAACAGGCACAGCAGGTGCGGCAGGCACAATGGTTTCGTCAGCCATGGAATAGACCTTAGCGGAGGACCGGAGTCGCCCGGACCGGCCGTTAGGCTTTCACCATGACCCTCTCGGCACCACCCACGGCCCTCACCGCAGAGCAGATCCGCGAGACCGTGCAGCGCATCCTGTCCGCCGGAACCCTCCCGCCGATCGTGCAGGCAGGCCACCCGGCGCTGCGCCAGAAGGCGGCTCCCTTTGACGGCCAAATATCTCCGGACCAGCTGGCGCGGCTTATAGAGCTCATGCGGCAGGTCATGCATGAGGCTCCCGGTGTGGGACTGGCAGCGCCGCAGCTCGGCATTCCCCTGCAACTGGCCGTCCTGGAGGACCAGTACGACGTGGACCATGAGGCCGCGGCTATCCGCAAACGCGCGCCGCTCGAATTCCTGGCCATCCTGAACCCCGCCTACACCCCGGCGGGCCCGGACCGTGCCGCCTTCTACGAAGGCTGCCTTTCCCTCAACGGCCTGCAAGCGGTGGTTTCACGCCCACAGGCCGTTTTGCTGGACTTCGTCAGGCCCGACGGCGGCGCGGAGCAGCGTGAGTTCTCCGGCTGGCAGGCACGCATTGTCCAGCATGAGACGGATCACCTGAACGGCATCCTCTACGTGGACCGGGCGCAGCTCCGATCGCTGAGCAGCAACGCGGAGTACGCTGCCCACTGGGCTGAGCCGGGGATTGGCAAGGCACGCGAGGGCCTGGGCTTCAATGACGGCCCTGCCGGAATCAGTGTGCCCTAGCCGCTTAAGATAGAGGCCATGCCCCTTCCCAGTGACCTGCCGCTGTTGTGCCCCCTCTGTTTGAAGCCGTTGGCGGCAGCCGATACCCGACCCTCCGGACCGGCCCGGATGGCATGCGGTTCCGGGCACAGCTTCGACGCGGCACGGCAGGGCTACTTCAACATGCTGGTTGGAAAGGGCACATCCTTCGAAGCCGACACGGCTGCGATGGCTGACGCCCGTTCCACCTTCCTTGGAGCGGGACACTACGCACCGCTGGCACGCGAGGTGGCGGCCGTCGTCGTACCTTGCCTTTCCCGCGACCATGCGGCCGTCCTGGATTCCGGGACCGGCACCGGCCACTATTTGAGGGCCGTGCTGGACGCTGCCGCGGAGCAGGGCCGGACAGTGAACGCCGTGGGGCTCGATATCTCGAAGTTTGCCCTGCGGCGGGCGGCGCGGCTCAACCCGGAAGCGGTCAACCTCGTCTGGGACGTGTGGAAGCGCATCCCCCTGGCCGATGGGTCGGTGGACGCGGTGACGGTCATTTTCGCCCCGCGGAACCCCGCGGAGTTCGCCCGCGTCCTCCGGCCGCACGGCCGCCTTGTCGTTGTCACGCCACGGCCCGGGCATCTGGCCACCCTTGCCGCGCTGACCGGCATGCTGGGGATCGAGGAGGGCAAGGACTCCCGCCTGGCCGCGGCCATGGCGGAGCACTTTGACGCAGAATCCGGTACCGACGTCGATATCCCGCTGTCCCTCACCCGCCGGGAAGCCGCCGACCTGGCCTTCATGGGACCCGCGGGGCACCACCAGGGCCGGGACGCCATCGCAGACCGCCTGGACGGCAGCCCCGAACCCCTGGCAGCCGAAGCGAAGTTCAGGGTGCTGGTGTACCGGCCAAAAAGCCGCCTGTAACGACTTGGCCACTATCCCCGGTCTTCCGCTCCACGCCCTCACCCCGCCTGGGGTGCCCGACTAGGATGGAAGTCACAGTTACTCAAAGGTCCGCGTCAGGACCTTGTAACAAAGGGGGAACACAGTGTTCGAGTGGTTGGGTGAAAACTGGTGGGCCGTGTGGCTGACCGCATTCCTGGCGTTCGCGGTGGTCGAAATGATCACCCTCGACCTGTTCTTCATCATGCTGGGCGGCGGTGCGCTGGCCGCCCTGGTGTCCGATTTTGCCGGTGCGGACCCCTGGCTGCAGATCGTCATCTTTTGCGTTGTCTCCCTGCTCATGGTCGCCTTCGTCCGGCCTGTGGCCCTGTCCCATCTGAAGAAGGGCCCCGCCGAGCAGCGGACAAATGTGGACCGCCTCATCGGCGAGCATGCCGTAGTCATGGAGGCAGTGACCTCAGATGGCGGCCTGGTGAAGATCGGCGGCGACATCTGGAGCGCACGCTCCGCGGCCGGCATCCTCTCGGCCGGCCAGATGGTGGTCGTCGCAGCCATTGATGGCGCCACCGCCGTCGTTTCGGCGCAGCCTCCTGCCGAGGACCGTACCTGACACAGCTTTATCAATTGGGGAAGAAGGAAATGTATGGATAACGCAGGCAGTGCCGCCTTGGCCGTCGTGCTGGTAGTACTGATTATCTTTGTGATCATCGTCCTGGTGCGGTCGGTCCGCATCGTGCCGCAGGCCCGGGCGGGTGTCGTAGAGCGCCTGGGCAAGTACCAGCGGACGCTCAACCCGGGTCTCACCATCCTGATTCCGTTCGTGGACCGCCTCCTCCCCCTGCTGGACCTCCGCGAACAGGTGGTCTCGTTCCCTCCCCAGCCGGTCATCACCGAGGACAACCTCGTGGTCAGCATCGACACCGTGGTCTACTTCCAGGTCACTGATGCGCGGGCCGCCACGTACGAGATCGCCAACTACATCCAGGCCGTGGAACAGCTCACCACCACCACCCTGCGTAACGTCGTGGGTGGACTCAACCTGGAGGAGGCGCTGACCTCCCGCGACCAGATCAACGGACAGCTCCGCGGCGTGCTGGACGAAGCCACCGGCCGTTGGGGCATCAGGGTTTCCCGGGTGGAGCTCAAGGCCATTGACCCGCCGCACTCCATCCAGGACTCCATGGAAAAGCAGATGCGCGCCGAGCGTGACCGCCGGGCCGCCATCCTCACGGCTGAAGGCACCAAGCAGTCAGCCATCCTGACCGCTGAAGGACAGCGGCAGGCCGCCATCCTGAAGGCGGAAGGTGAGGCCAAGGCAGCCATCCTCAGGGCGGATGGCGAGTCCCAGGCCATCCAGAAGGTCTTCGACGCAATCCATAAAGGCAACCCGGACCAGAAACTTCTGGCCTACCAGTACCTTCAGACTTTGCCGAAGCTGGCAGAAGGTACGTCCAATAAGCTGTGGATCATTCCCAGCGAAGTTGGCGAGGCGCTCAAGGGCATCGGCAGCGCTTTGGGCGGAACCAACCCGGACCCCGCAGCAGCAGGCGGCCTGTTCGACCAAACAGCGGCCAAGGCGCCTGAATCCTGACCAGATCAGGAGCGTCACAGCCTGATCAACAAGGGGAGGAACCTTCACGGGTTCCTCCCCTTGTTTTGGCCCCACGTGTCTGAAACCCGTATAATGGGGTATTTGTCCGGCAGGTATTGTTCCGCTGGAACAACAAAGCTTCGGAATGCGTTGAATCTTATGATGCAGCACAGAGCAAACAGTAGTCCGGCAGCGTTTCGACGCTGCCGGCTAGCGCGGGTTTCCATTCCGCGAACCGACCAGAGGGAGAAATCATGAGCGATCGCAGCCTGCGGGGTATGCGCCTTGGCGCGCAGAGCATGGAGACAGAGTCAGGCGTCGAGCCGGCTCCGCGCCAGCGTGTCGAATACCGTTGCGAGGACGGCGAGCAGGTCTTCGTCACTTTCTCCTCCGAAGCAGAGATCCCGCCGGTGTGGGTTTCCAAGACCGGCAAGGAAGCGCTGCTGGTCGACGGCGAACGCCCGGATACCAGCAATGACAAAGCAGTGCGCACGCACTGGGACATGCTCCTGGAACGCCGCTCCCTCCCGGAGCTGGAACAGATCCTGGAAGACCGGCTGACCATCCTGCGCGAACGCCGCGGAGAGCGCCGCTCGGCCTAGGCTCCACAAGCCACAACGTAAAGGAACTGCCCCGGCATCTGTGCCGGGGCAGTTCCTTTTCCTGCTTCAGGGGGCCGAAAGCTACCGCTTCGCCGCGGCCTTGCGGGTGAGGGTGTTCCAGCGGGCTGCCAGGCCCCATTTGGTGACGTTGATCATGGCCTCGACAACGATGTTGCCACTCATCTTCGAAGCACCCAGTTCACGTTCCACGAACGTGATGGGACGTTCCTCGATACGCAGGCCCATCCGCGCCACGCGCCAGGCAAGGTCCACCTGGAAGCCGTAGCCCACGGAATCCACCTGGTCCAGGTTGAGCTTCTCGAGCGTGGACCTGCGGAACGCGCGGTAGCCGCCGGTGACGTCCTTGATCTTCAGGCCCAGCATCAGGCGGGCGTAGGTGCTGCCCACCCGGGAAATGGCCTGGCGGTACAGCGGCCAGTTGACCACGCTTCCACCGGGGACCCAGCGCGACCCCATGGCCAGGTCTGCACCCTGCTCCACGGCCTCAAGCAGTTGGGGAAGCTGTTCGGGCTGGTGGGAGCCGTCGGCGTCCATTTCCACGAGCACGTCGTAGCCGGCGTCGAGTCCCCACTTGAACCCGGCTATGTAAGCGGCGCCGAGTCCTTCCTTGCCCTTGCGGTGCAGGACGTGGACCTGGGAATCTTCGGCCGCTTTGGCATCGGCCAACCGGCCGGTGCCGTCGGGGCTGTTGTCATCCACTACCAGCACATCCGACGCCGGCACGGCGGTCCGAAGGCGCTGGAGCGTCTTGGGCAGCGATTCCAGTTCGTTGTAGGTGGGGATGATCGTAAGGACGCGCACAGAGGGCCTTTCCTGGTGGGAGCGGTCGGTGCGCCGGCCGGCATGCTAGCTGCCTGTTGGCGCAACTCCCCATTATAGGACGGGTGGGTGGGTCAGGATCGCAGGGCGGGGCCTGCGAACAGTTCGACGCCGTTCCGCACCGTCTGCAGGCAGGCGGGGTCGGACCCGGTGTCCAGTGCGGGCAGCAGCGGTGTCCGCGCCCGGGGATCGGTACTCCAGGACTGGACACGTCCGTCGGCCACCTGGACCATCAGCTCTTCGACCTCCCACACGGCAAAGCTTGCCGGTGCTCCCGGTACGAGCTGTCCGGCCATGGGGTCGGAGTACTTGGCGGCCCGCCAGCCGGCACGGGTGTGTCCCAGGAACGCGGCGCGGGCGGAGATGCGCTGCCCGTCGTGATGGTGTTCCAGGCAGGCACGCACGCTCGACCAGGGGCGGAGCGGAGTCACCGGGCTGTCACTGCCGAAGCACACGGGCACACCTGCGGAGTACAGGGCCGCGAACTGGTTCATGGACCCGCTCCGCTCCCCCAGCCGCTGGCCATACAGCCCACCGGGTCCGCCCCACGCGGCATCGAATGCCGGCTGGGCGCTGACGGTCACCGAATATTTGGCCAGCCGGGCTATCGCATCGGCGTCCGTCATTTCCACATGTTCAAAGCGGTGGCCCGCCGCGCGCACGCGCTGCTCTCCAACCTGTTCCGCAGCCAGGTCCAGCGCCGCGAGTGCCGTGTCCAGGCCGGCGTCCCCGATGATATGGAACCCGCCCTGGATGCCGGCCAGCGAGCAGGCTGCCAGGTGCGCCGCAGCTTCCTCGACGCCCAGGTACAGGCTGCCCCGCTCTTCGGGGGCGTCACTGTAGCCGGAGCGCAGGGCTGCCGTGCGTGAACCGATCGAACCATCAATGTTCAGGTCACCAGCCAGGCCGCGGATATCGAAGCCAAACTGCGAAACGAGGCTGCGTGCCTGTTCCTCGGTTGCTGCCAGCTCTCCCCAGTAGGGCAGGATTTCCGGTTGTGCGGGCATCCCGGGATCGGCGGTGTTCCACGCCGCCGCAAGACGCAGGTCATCCGCGCCGCCAATGTGCGGGGCACCCATTTCGGCGAGGGCCACGTAGCCATTCGCTGCCGCCTCTGCCAGCGCCTTTGCCTGGTATCCCCGAAGGACGTCGGCGGGCAGGCGGCGCGCGGACCGCCTGGCAGCCGCGTGGGCCGCGCGCGAGACTCGCGCACCGCCGTCGTACCCCTCGGCGTCCTGCAGGCCGGGCTCCCGCGCCAGGGCACCCGAAACCAGCGCAGAGTGGACATCCACGCGCGACAGGTAAACGGACCGGCCGCCGGCCGCCCGGTCGAGTTCTTCAGCCGTGGGCAACGTAGCCTCGGTCCATTGCGTCTCATCCCAACCGTGGCCCAGCACGGGTCCGGTACCGCCAGCCCCAGCAACGGCGTCCAGCAGTTCACGGGCAGATTTTACGGACGCAAGCTTCAGGGAATCCAGGGCAATGCCGGTTTCCGTCAGGTGCGCATGGGAATCCACAAACCCCGGCGTGACAAGGGCGCCCCGCAGGTCGATAATGTCCATCTTTGAATCAGCGATGGAGGACGCCGCCTGCTCGGAACCCACCCAGGCCACGGTGTCGCCGTCCACCAACATGGCCGTGGCAAACGGATCGGCCGCCGTGTAGACGGATCCGTTGCGGTAGAGCACTGCCTTGGAACGGGAATTGGACTCTGGACCGGACGTGGTCATTGGCGAAAGGCTCCTCGCATAGGGGCGTGCCGGAACAGCCCCGGCACGATGGGGCGGACGGTGCGTCTACTGGACAGATGAATAGGCCACGACGCCGCGGCGGATCAGGTTGATGGCCTCCCCGCACAGCCGGGCGAGCCGTGGTTCGAGGCCGGGTATCTTGGCGATCTGGTCCAACAAATCCACAACCTGTTTGACCCAGCGGACGAAGTCTCCGGCGGCGAGGTCGGTGCCGCTGAGGACATCCTGCAGGTGGCGCCCGCGGGCCCACTTGTAGATGGGCCACACCAGGCCGAGCTCGGGCTCACCGGTGAGCGGCAGCTTGTTCGCTTCTTCGACGTCCTCGAGCGCGGACCATTCCCGGACCACGATGTCCACTGACGTTTCCAGGGAGACGCTGGGCATCCGCGGGCGCAACCCGCGGTCCTCACGCTTTGCCTGGTACACGAGCACGCTGGCCAGGGCGGCGACCTCGACGGCGTCGAGGTCGCCGAAGGCGCCAAGGCGAACCGACTGGGAAATCAGGAGGTCCTTCTCCCCATAGATCCGCCGGAGCCGCTGCCCGTCCGGGCTGATGGCCAGCCGCCCGTCAGTTGAGGCGTCCAGATATCCGTAAACGGAGAGGACGTCGCACACCCTGTCAAAAGTCTTGGCAATGGTGTTGGTCCGCCCCTGGATCTGGCGTACCAGGTTGTCTGTTTCGCGCCGCAGCTTCCACCAGCGCTCGGACCAGCGTGCGTGGTCTTCCCGTTCGCTGCACCCGTGGCACGGGTGGGCGCGGAGGGCACGCCGGAGATCGGCAATGCGCTTCTCCTGGTCCGGCAGCGAGGTGGCAAGGCCAAAATCGTTGTTGCGGTTGTGACCCGGCGCGGGCGGCCGGTTCTCGCGCAAGGCGTTCCTGGCCGAGGACGCAAGATCGCGGCGCGACTTGGGGACCTTGGCGTTGAAGGACTTGGGAATGCGGATCCGGGTAACGGGGGCGATGGGGCCCTCGAGGTCGTCCGTGCCGATCCTGCGCAACTGGTTATCGAGGGTCAGGACAGCGGGCCTCGGTTCCCTGCTGCTGTGGTCCGAACTGAGGACGATGGCCGGGCCGGGTGCCCGGCCGCCGGGAACTTCCACCACGTCGCCGGGCATGAGCCGGGCCAGGGAGTCGTCGCTCATGGACTTGCGTGCGCGGTTTGTGGTGCGCGACGCAGCGTTCTCCACGTCAGAGAGTTCGCGGCGCAGCCGTGCGTATTCCGTGAAGTCACCGAGGTGGCAGGTCATGGACTTAGCGAAGCCGGCAAGGGACTCCTCACGGCTGCGCACCTGCCTTGCCAGGCCCACCACGGACCGGTCTGCCTGGAACTGTGCGAAGGAGGACTCGAGGATTTCCCGGGCCCGGGCGCGGCCGAACTGGGCCAGCAGGTTGATGCTCATGTTGTAGGTGGGACGGAAACTGGAGTTGAGCGGGTATGTGCGCCTGGAGGCCAGGCCGGCCACCGCTGTCGGGTCCCCTCCCGGCTGCCACAGGACCACGGCGTGGCCCTCGACGTCGATGCCGCGGCGCCCCGCGCGTCCGGTGAGCTGCGTGTACTCGCCGGCTGTGATGTCCACGTGGGCTTCACCGTTGAACTTATCGAGCTTTTCCAGCACCACCGACCGTGCCGGCATGTTCACGCCCAAAGCCAGGGTTTCCGTGGCGAAGACGGCCTTGACCATGCCGTCGGCGAAGAGCTTCTCCACCACTTCCTTGAAGGTGGGCAGCATCCCGGCGTGATGGGCGGCGAAACCGCGGAGCAGGCCGTCGCGCCAGCTCCAGAAGCCGAGGACATCGAGGTCATCCGGCGGAATGTCACGGCCGGCCTCATCGACGCGTTCGGCGATGATCCGTTGTTCCTTTTCCGTGGTCAGCCACAAACCGGAAGCAACACACTGGGCCACGGCGGCGTCGCAACCGGCCCTGGAAAAGATGAACGTGATGGCGGGCAGCAAGTCCATCCGGTCCAGGCTGGCAATGACCTGGGGGCGGCTGGCCCGCCGCACGCCCGTTTGTTCGGCAGGACGTGCCGGCCGGTCGTTGCCGCGCCGGCCGCGCTGCACGCGGCCGGGCCGGCTCCGGAAACCCTGCTGGCCTTCGTTGCGGGCAACGGTCAGGAGTTCCGGGTTGACGTCGAAGCCGCGGTTGGTTTCTTTGCTCGGGCTTTTGCCGCTGACGGTTTGGGGCTGGTCATCCTCGGCAGAATCGACTGCAGGGGCGATCTCGTCGAAGGTGGTTTCGCCGGCGAACAGGTCCATGATCCGCCGGCCCACCATGACGTGTTGCCAGAGGGGAACCGGCCGGTGTTCGGAGACGACGATGTCCGTGTCGCCGCGGACGGTGTCCAGCCAGGCACCGAACTCCTCCGCGTTGGACACCGTGGCGCTGAGGGATACCACCTGCACCTCACTTGGCAGGTGGATGATGACTTCTTCCCACACGGCGCCGCGGAACCTGTCGGCCAGGTAGTGCACTTCATCCATGACCACGTACCCCAGGTCGTCCAGGGTGGCCGAATCGGCGTAAAGCATGTTGCGGAGGACTTCGGTGGTCATGACCACCACGGGTGCCTCGCCGTTGATGCTGGTGTCGCCCGTCAGCAGGCCGACATTCTCGGCCCCGTACTTCTCACCCAGTTCGCTGAATTTCTGGTTGCTGAGCGCCTTGATGGGGGTGGTGTAAAAGGCTTTGAGTCCGCGCTTGAGGGCCAGGTAGATGGCGAATTCACCCACGATGGTCTTACCGGCACCCGTCGGTGCGGCCACCAGGACGCCCTTGCCCCCTTCAAGGGACCGGCACGCCTGCCGCTGGAAGTCGTCGAGTTCGAAGTCGAGGGTCTGGACGAAGGCACCGAGGTCCGTGGCGGCCTCCGCGCGCCGCTCCGCGCTGGCCCGGTACCTCTCGGAGGGTGAGAGTTCTTCGACGTCGTCACCCGGCCCCGGCGAGAACGGTCCGCTGGTGGTTGGGCCTGTGGAGAACGGCCCGGTATTGGAGGACATACACCAAGCCTAATGGGAGCTTAGAGGTTCCCCAGTTCACTGCTGGGGGTTGCGACATCTGCGGTGGCTTCGGTTTCGGCAGCCACCTTGGACTCGCGGCGCGCACGGCGTTTGTCATTCATGAGGCAAACACCGATCGCTGCAAAGAACAGCACCAGCAGCGGACCCGCAAGCATGAACATGGAGATGGCATCGGCGCCGGGTGCGGCGATGGCCGCCAGTACAAACACCAGGAAGACCGTGATGCGCCAGGCTTTGAGGATGGTACGTCCGGACAGGATGCCGGCCATGTTGATTCCCACCAGTACCACCGGCACGAGGAAAGCTATCCCAAGGACCAGGACCATGCGCGTGACGAACTCGATGTAGGTTCGCGCATCGATAACGCTGGATGAGCCTTCGGGCGTGAACTGTGTCAGCGCGTGGACCACCTGGGGTACCACCAGCCAGCCGGCCCAGATTCCGGCCAGAAACAGCGGAACCGCCGCAGCCATGTAACCCAGCGTGTAGTGGCGCTCCTTCGACGTCAGGCCCGGGGTGATGAAGGCCCACAGCTGGTAGATCCAGATGGGGCTGGAGATGACCACGCCGATGAGGAGCGACATCTGGAGCTTGAAGTCGAACGGTGATGCGATGCTGCCGAAGTTGATGGCGGCAAGGCCGCCGGTCTGATCCGAAATACGGTTGACGGGCTCTGCCAGGGCCTTCAGCAGCGGATCGTAAAGTATCCAGCCGCCGATGCCGCCGATGACGACGCCGATCGCCGACTTAATCAGCCGGTTTTTCAGCTCCTTGAGGTGGTCCCAGAGGGACATCCGCCCCTCTGGGTTGGCTTTACGGGCCCGCTTCAGTGCCACTGGGGTTTAGGCGCGGTTCGACGGCGGAACGTCAGTGCCGTCGGTCGGCTCTCCCGGCTTCGCCTTGGGGTGGTTCACGATGGTGCCTTCCACCGGGCCGGAGGCATCGGTGGATTCGGTTTTGCCGTCGTTCTTCATTTCCTTGACCTCGGACTTGATGATCCGCATGGACTGGCCAAGGCTGCGCGCCATGGCAGGGAGCTTGGGGGCGGCAAAGAGAAGCAATGCGACAACGATGATGATAACGATGGGCCAGGGGCCATCAAAGAGTCTTCCCATGGGAAATCCTTTCCTCTAAAAACATCCTACTTCTATGTGAAGTCGAGATCTGTGAGAGCCTGCGGCTGGCCCCGGTCCTTCTTGCGCTGCACTCGCCGAAGGCGGCGGTCTTCCCGGCGGGAGGACTTGGATGCCTCGTAATCATGTCGCATGTCGGCTGGCGAGGCAAAAACGGCAGAGCCCGCGGCCTGAGGCCCGATGCCGGCCTGGTGATCATGGGGATCAGCCCCGGGGAGCGGGCCAATGTGGCCCAACTTGTCCCCGGCGGCACCAAGCTCCTTGACTGTGGCCATGAAGTTACGGAACAGGCGAACGCCCAGCACGAAATAGAAGAGGAGTGACACGGCAACCAACGCCACCCATAACAGGATCCAGAACCACCAAGGCATGCTGAGAAGTCTAGCCGCCGTACCGTGCCAGGGCGGCTTCCAGCCAGTCCCGGGCCGTGTCAGCGAGCCCGGCAGGTTCGAGGATCCGGACCGCTCCACCGTGCTGGGCCACGAACATGGGCAGCCAGCCGGTGTTTCCGAAGCGTATCTCCGCCACGAGTCCGCCGTCGGGAAGGTCCGCCGTGCGGTCCGCGTAGTAATCCTCTGCCAGGCCCCGGCCCTGCCTGGTGAGCTGCACGGTGACCGTGGTGTCGTCGTCGTTCGGCGTGAAGAGCTTGGCTGGAACACCCTCCGCAGGCGCCCTGTCCCCTGCCACAGGGTTCCCGTTCGGGCGGACATCCTGCACCCGGTCCAGCCGGAAGTTCCGCAGCCCGTTGACCCGGTGGCAGAACGCCTCGAAGTACCAGGTGTTATCCAGCGAATAGAGCCGGAGCGGATCCACGTCGCGCTCGGACACAGCGTCCCGCTGCGGCGACAGGTAGGTGAGGTGGAGCTGTGCACCGGAAACGATGGCTTCCCGTACCGTTGCGTGGGTTGTTGCGTCGCCGGGTGCAACTTCCGGACCGGACAGGGAAGCGGCGCGCAGGCCCTCCTCCCCTGCCGCTGCCAGCAACTTCAGCGTCACCGACTCCAAGGCACCGCCTTCGGCGACGTCCGGCAGTCCATTAAGCGTTTCGAGGCCGGTGAGGAGCGCGCAGGCTTCCTCCACGGTAAAGCGAACCGGCTTCTTCAAGTCCAGGTCCTGGGTGATGAAGACGTGGTCGTCCTCCCACTGGATGTCCAGCAGGTCATCCGGGTAGCCCTCGGGCAGCCCCGAGCAGATGAGGATCCGCAAATCTTCCTCGAGTTCCCCCCGGGTCACCCCGAAGTGCTCCGCAACATCGTGGATGTGCAGGCCCTGGTTGTGGACCAGGAACGGGACCAGTTGGAGCATGCGTTTGAGTTGGTCCTCCGATGTCCCCTTACGCACCTTACGTGGCTGCGCAGCCGGGAAGGCATACTCAGGGACTGGTGCTGCACTGAACGCGGCTGCGGCACGCAGCCTGCGTTCCACCGCCCGGACCAGTTCAGCGGGGGCTACCGGCAGCGCGTCGGGACCGTAGGACGCGAGCTCCTCGGCCAGGACTTCGGGGTCGCGGAAGTCAAAGCTAAGGCGCTCATGGCCCTCTGCAGGCGCGGGGGCGGCGGTATCCTGGTCGGCTCTGGCGTCTTTTGCCCGGCCCCTCAGCGCCAGCAGGCGTCCTTCCCGGACATCCACGACGGCGGTGCGGAGCGGCAGTTCCGGGAGGCGGGCAAGTTCCAGCCGGATGTTGAAGTCGGCGGGCGGTTTGAAGGAGTCTTTCGGCAGCGTCGTAACGGGGCCCGTGAAACGAGACAGGCGGAAGTGCCGGGGTTCCTGCCGCGCCCGGTCGTACCCCATCAGGTACCACTGCCCGAAGCGGCTGCCCAGGCCCCATGGTTCAACGGTGCGGACTTCTTCCTTGCCGGTGGTGCCGGCCAGGTAGGGGAAGGTCACGGCGTGCCGGGAGTGCATGGCGGCAACGAGGTCATCGAATGCCTGGCCTGCCGGCCTGATGCGGGGCTGGACGCCCGAGGGAAGTTCGACGTCGGCCATCCGCCCTGACGCCTGGAGTTTGCGGAGCGCGCTCTGGGCAGCGGTGCCGAGGGCTGCGCGTTCCCACAGTTGGGAGGCCAGCAGCAGGACTGTCCACTCTTCCGGACCGAGTTCGACGTCGGGAAGCCGGTTGGATTCCTTGCCGATCCGGTAGCGGGTGGTGGCGGGGTCATCCTCGCTCCAGCCGAGGTCCGTCAGGGTTTCGACGTCGAAGCCGAACTGGCGCAAATCATTCTTGTCCCGTTCGAACATCCGGCCAAAGGCGACGTCGTTTCCGGATTCGTCGTGGTAGACCTTTTGCCTCAGTTCGCTGCGGCGAAGCCCGTAACGGGTGTTCAGCAGCGCGATCAGGAGGTTCAGGAGGCGCTCAGTTCGGGATAGGGACACCCTGTGTACGTTACTAAAGTCCTTGCCGGAACGCAGAAAGCGCGGCAGCCCGCGGGACTGATGTCCTGCGTGCTGCCGCGCTTCCGACGGCGAAACTGTGCCGTGCGTCGGCGGGCCGGCCTAGCGGACTCCGACCAGGTCCACGACGAAGATCAGGGCCTCGTTGGGGGCAATCGCCCCACCGGCGCCACGGGAACCGTAGGCCAGTTCCGAGGGGATTTCGAGGCGGCGGCGGCCGCCCACCTTCATGCCGAGCAGGCCCTGGTCCCATCCCTGGATGACCTGGCCGACGCCGACCCGGAAGTCCAGCGGCGCACCCCGGCCCCAGGAGGCGTCAAACTCTTCGCCGGTGGACCAGGCAACGCCCACGTAGTGGGTGGAGACCGTGTCGCCGGCCTTGGCTTCGCGGCCGTCGCCCTCGATGAGGTCGGTGATCACGAGTTCGGTGGGGACATCACCCTGGGGGAAGTCGATTTCAGGCTTAGTGCGGTCGAACTCCCGCTGTCCAAATGACATGCTTGCTCCTTTGATCTGTGCTGTGGGGGTGCTGGTGCTAATTCCGCGGACTGGCCGCGGCCCGTCTGTAAGTTTGGCTACTTGGCGCCGAGGATGTCCACTACGAAGACAAGATCGCCCTTGGCTTCGCCCTGACCGGCGTCACCGTAGGCCAGGTCCTTGGGGATCACCAGGAGGACACGGGAGCCCACCGTCTTGCCGGCGAGGCCCTGGGTCCAGCCCTTGATGACCTGGTTCAGCCCAAAGCTCGCCGGTTCGCCGCGGTCGAAGCTGGAGTCGAACTTGGTACCGCCCACCAGGTTGACGCCCACGTAGTTGACCGTCAGGGTGTCAGTCTCCTTGACGGTCGCCCCGGTGCCCTTGATGAGGTCCTGGGAGACCAGTGCGGTGGGGGCTGCTGCGCCTTCAACGTTGATTTCCGGTTTGCCGTCTTTTTCCGTCACCGTGGGCAGGCCGGCCGGCGGGGTTACGGTTTCGCCCTGGGGCTTGTCCAGTGCGGGAGTCGCATCAGCGGCGGAAAGCACCTTGATGATCAACAGCTGGGTGGGGCTGGCCGGGGTGCTCGGCGTCGGGGTGGCTCCGGCTGACGGGCTGGGGCTGGCCGCGGGGGCACTCTTCTGTCCCGGCACGGCCAGTGCAATGCTGGAGCCGACCTTCGCACCCACGAAAGCGTTGTAAATGACGGCGCTGTTGGTCTTGAGGTCGTCGTTGAGTTCGAGGGGTTCGGGCTCGCTGGGGAAGGTGTCTTCCAGCGTGGAGCCGTCTGCACCGTTGAGGGCGAGGACCGAGATGTTGGCGATCTGGTTTGCCTTCACGGTGTCACCGGTACCCTCAGCGACAACTTTGACCGTGGGTTCAGCCACTTCGAACGGCTTGGGGAAGTCCACGCCCGGGGCTTTCTTGTCCCCGTTGTCGGTCAGCTTGAGGGTGTCGAACTTGGCAGTGTCGCCAGCGGACTGGCTGGTGGGTTCCGGCTCTGCGGTGGAACCTCCGCAGGCGGTGAGCAGCAGCAGGCCGGGCAGGAGGATTGCTAGTAGTCGGCGCACGTAAAGAACTTTCGTCGGGGCAGGGTGGACGCGATGGTCCGCATGGCAGCGGACAGCATCGCTGCGGGCACCTTAAAAGGGCCTTATCCAGAATAGCCCGTGAAGCTGGGTGTCAGCCCATAGAGTCCAGGAGGGCATCAACCCGGTCGTCAACGCTCCTGAACGGGTCCTTGCAGAGGATGGTCTGGTGGGCACGGTCGTTCAGTTTCAGGTGCACCCAGTCCACCGTGTAGTCACGCCCCAGCTCCTGCGCCCGGCGGACGAAGTCGCCACGGAGTTTGGCCCGGGTGGTCTGCGGCGGTGCGTCCACTGCGTCCTTGATAACGGTGTCATCCACCAGGCGGCGGACGGCTCCACGGGACTGCAGCAGGTAGTACAGGCCCCGGCTCCGCGAGATGTCGTGGTAGGTCAGGTCCAGTTGGGCAATCCGCGGCGCATCCAGGCCCAGCCCGTGGCGTTCGCGGTAGCTGTCCATGAGCTTCTTCTTGATGGCCCAGTCAATTTCGGTATCAATGCTGCGTGTGTCGCCGCTTTCGATGGCCTTGAGCGTGCGCTCCCACAAGTCCAGGATCAGCGGTACGTGGGGGTTGTGGGCACCATGTTCCCGCACGAAGGCGGTGACTTTCGTCAGGTACTCCTGCTGGATTTCCAGTGCTGTCAGTTGGCGGCCGTTGGCCAGCCTCACCAGCGCGCGGCCGCTGAGGTCGTGGGAGATTTCGCGGATGCTGCGGATGGGGTTTTCCATCCTCATGTCCCGCATGATGACGCCGGCTTCGATCATCCGCAGGACCAGGTCGACGGTGCCCACCTTCATCAGGGCAGTGGTCTCCGACATGTTGGAATCACCCACGATGACATGCAGCCGGCGGTAGAACTCCGCATCAGCGTGCGGCTCGTCCCGGGTGTTGATGATGGGGCGCGACCGGGTGGTGGCGGAAGAGACGCCTTCCCAGATGTGGTCCGCCCGCTGGGAAAAAGCGTAGGTTGCCCCGTGCGGTGTCTTGAGGATCTTGCCCGCACCGGCGATGAGCTGGCGGGTGACGAGGAACGGGATCAGGATTTCGGCGAGCCGGGAGAACTCACCCCGCCTCGGAATCAGGTAGTTCTCGTGGCTGCCGTAGGAGTTGCCGGCGGAATCGGTGTTGTTCTTGAACAGGTAGACCGTGCCATTGAAGCCCTCGGCGGCAAGGCGGGCCTGGGCTTCGTCCACGAGGTCGTCCAGGATGAGCTCGCCGGCCCGGTCATGCGCGATGAGCTGGGCAAGATCGTCGCATTCGGCCGTGGCGTACTCGGGGTGCGACCCGACGTCCAGGTAGAGCCGGGAACCGTTCGTGAGGAATACGTTGGACGAACGGCCCCAGCTGACAACCTTGCGGAACAGGTAGCGGGCTACCTCCTCCGGGGCAAGAGGCCTCGAATCGGGGCTTGAATACGAGATTCCGAATTCTGTTTCGATGCCGAAGATTCTCTTGTCCATCTCTCCTCCTACGCCAGCAATGCAGTGATGTCTGCGTCGTTGAGCCTGCGGAAGGCGCGGCGGGCGCCGCGGACTTCCTCTGAGTGCCGGTCAAGGACCGCCACTTCAATCGCGCGTGCCGGGACCGGCTTGTCCGTTCCTTCCGCCTCAGGTGCGGGAGCCAGGCCCTTAAGGGCGAGGCGGACGGCGTCGGGGAAACCCAGGGACGCCCGCCAGCCCTCGTCGATGGCTGAGGCGACGCGGTCTGCCTGGCCACCCATCACTACGAAGCTGTGCTCGTCCGCGATGGAGCCGTCGAACGTCAGGCGGTACAAATGATCCTCAGCCTGCGTGGCACCAACCTCGGCCACCGCCAGTTCAACTTCGAACGGCTTCTGTTCGGCGGTAAACACGGCGCCAAGGCTTTGGGCGTACACGCTGGCGAGTCCGCGGGCAGTGACATCCTCGCGGTCATACGAGTAGCCGCGAACATCCGCATAGCGCACACCGGCCTGGCGCAGGCTTTCGAACTCGTTGTATTTGCCGACGGCGGCGAAGGCGATCTTGTCGTAGATCTCACCGATTTTGTGGAGTGAGGGAGAGGGATTTTCGGCCACCAGGGCGATGCCGTCCTCGCAGCTGATCACCACCACTGACTTTCCGCGCGCGATGCCCTTCCGCGCAAAGTCCGCACGGTCCTTCATCAGCTGTTCGGGAGAGACATAAAACTGCTGCGTCATATCAGGCCTCCCGTCCGGCAATGGTGCGGGCTTCGATGACGTTCAGTGAGGCCGCGGCGAGTTGCTCCTCCGCCACGCGGCGGGTGCCGGTGTTGTCCACCGTGTACACCACAGGCCAGAGCCTGCGCACGGTATCCGGGCCTCCTGTGGCGGAGTCGTCATCTGCGGCATCGAACAGGGCCTCGATGGCGACGGCGACGGCTTCCTCTGCGGAGAGGTTGGGACGCCAAAGTTTCTTGAGGGCTCCACGGGCGAAGACCGACCCGGAACCCACTGTGTGGTGTTCGTGTTCTTCGTACCGGCCACCGGTCACGTCGTACGAGAACAGCCTGCCCACACCGGCGCTGGTGTCGAAGCCGGCAAAAAGGGGTACTACAGCCAAACCCTGCAGGGCCAGGGGAAGGTTCCCGCGGATCATCGCTCCCAGCCTGTTCGCTTTGCCTTCAAGGCTGAGGAGGGTTCCCTCGATTTTTTCGTAATGTTCCAGTTCCACCTGGAACAGCCGCGTCAGGTCAATGGCGATACCTGCAGTGCCGGCGATGCCCAGGACCGAGTACCGGTCAGCAGGGAACACTTTCTCGATGTGCCTGCTGGCAATGACGTTGCCCATGGTGGCCCGCCGGTCCCCCGCCACCAGCACGCCGCCGTTGTAGCTCATGGCAACGATAGTGGTGGCATGGGGCACCTGGAGCGGGGCAGCAGCCGTTGCGCCGCCCTGCCCTGAGCGGCTAAACGGCAGAAGCTCCGGCCGGTCGCGCTGAAGGTGTTCGGTGAATGACGAGGTGGCGTTCGCGGCTACCTTGTTGGCGGTTGATTCCTGCACTCATGCACTCCTAAAACGTGGTGTTCAACGTCGGTACAGATTCCGGCCGTCCGCGGCTTCCGCCACCATCCGGGGTCCGGGTTACTGGCCGCCCTTTTGGACAAAAGCCCTGACGAATTCCTCGGCGTTCGATTCAAGGACCCCGTCGATTTCGTCGAGCAGGTCGTCCACGCCTTCGGTCGATGCCGAGGCCTGCGCCTCCGGGGGTGCGGGCGGTGCCTCGGGAATGTCTTCGTCGACCTGGCTGTCGCGTGATTGCGGCTGCTGCTGCTCCTGGCCTGCCATTGCTATGCCTTCCCTCTCGTTGCCGGCGGATCCGGCCGATCCACCAATATATGCCCATCCTGCCACGCCCCGGGGCGTCCCGTGCGGTTTATGCCGCAGGCGGAGCGGTGTTATGTCCCAGCAGTTCACCGAGGAACGGACCGGCCTCGCGGTAGCGTTCAAACAGGGCCCCCGTCAGCGCCTTTGTGCCGCGGAGGGGCTCGCGGGTGGGCACCCGTTGCAGCCGCCCGTAGCCGGGGACATCGAAGATGACGGAATCCCAACTGGCCCCCACGACATCCTTGCCGAAGCTGCTGATGCACTTGCCGCGGAAGAACGCCCGGGTGTCAGCCGGCGGTTGCCCCACAGCTGCCGAGATTGCGGCGTCCTCCACCACGCGCTGCATCCGGTTCCGTGCCAGGACCCGATAGTAGAGGCCCTTCTCCGGACGGATGTCGGCCCACTGGAGATCCACCAGTCCCAACCGGGCGTCATCCCATTCCAGGCCGTCACGCTGACGGTAGCCGTCCAGGAGCGAAAGCTTGGCAAGCCATTCCACCGAGAACGCCGCGGCCGCCCGGTTGCTGTCCAACTGCGTGAGGACTTCAGCCCAGCGTTCAAGGACCTCGTGGGTATGGCCGTCACCATCCACGGCGTCGCCTACACCGGTGTCCTGGGCCAGTTTGGCCGCCGCTTCGTGGTAAATCCACTGCAGGTCGAGGGCGGTGACGCGGCGGCCGTCCGCCAGGCGCACGGTGGCAGTCAGGGACGTGTCGTGGCTGATTGCCTGCAGCGCCCGCACGGGCTCGTGGACTTCGACCTTCGGTGCCAGCCCGGCCTCAATAAGGCTCAGCACCATGGCGGTGGTTCCGAACTTGAGGTAGTTGGAGACCTGGCTGAGGTTGGCGTCGCCAATGATCACGTGGAGCCGGCGGTACTTGTCGGCCGTGGCGTGCGGTTCATCCCGGGTGTTGATGATCGGCCTGCGGATGGTTGTCTCCAGCCCCACCTCAGCTTCGAAGAAGTCCGCGCGCTGGCTAATCTGGTAACCCGCCGTCGAGCTGTCCTGGCCAATGCCCAGGCGTCCGGCGCCGCACACGGCCTGGCGGCTCACGAAGAAGGGCGTCAGGCCCCGCACAATGTCGGCGAAGGGAACCGAACGCGGCATGAGGTAGTTCTCGTGGGAACCGTAGGACACCGATTTGTTGTCCGTATTGTTCTTGTAAAGATTCACGGGCGGCAGGTCCGGGTCGGCGGCGAGCCGGCGCACCGCGGCCAGGGCCACAAGGTCCCCCGCAGCGTCCCAGGCCACGGCGTCCCGGGGGTTCGTGACCTCGGGGCTGGAATACTCAGGATGCGCATGGTCCACGTAGAGGCGTGCCCCGTTGCCGAGGACCATGTTCATCAGGAGGGATCCGGACTCGTCCTGGCCATCGAACTCCAGGTCCTCCCGTCCGTAGGCCAGGGCCACCGCTTCGGCGTCAAGAACGGGCGGCTGGTCAGTGAGCTGGCTGGGATGGGCGGATTCCCGGTCCACGGTCCACCCGCGGGCGTCATGCAACGGCTCCTCGTCCGTATAGTCCCAGCGGGTTTCCGCTCCGCCCGCCGCGCGTTGCCGGGTGACCTGGGCGTACGCCTGGACCACCCGGGCACTCATCATGGTGGCGTTGGCCGTAGGCGCAGTCGGAGCGTGGATCCCGTATTCGGTTTCTGCGCCCATAACCCGCATGGCGCCGCCGGCGGGAAGGCCTTCCCCGCCCGCCGGGTCCGGTGCAGCCGTCACAGATACTGCCCGGTGGTGGGCGTGGTTTCGATGGACTTGCCGGGTTCCTGACCGGCCTTGCCCTGGACAATCGTCCGGATATAGGTGATCCGTTCGCCCTTCTTGCCGGAGATCCTTGCCCAGTCATCAGGGTTGGTGGTGTTGGGCATGTCCTCGTGCTCCCGGAACTCATCAACCACAGCACGGAGCAGGTGCTCGATCCGAAGCCCCTTCTGCTGGCTGGTGAGCAGGTCCTTGATGGCGTACTTCTTGGCACGGTCCACCACGTTCTGGACGACCGCGCCGGAGTTGAAGTCTTTGAAGTACAGCATCTCGGTGTCCCCGTTGGCGTAGGTCACTTCGAGGAACTCGTTGGACTTGTCGGTGGAGTACATGGCTTCCACGGTCCGCTGCACCATGGCGTCCACTGTGGCCTGCACGTCGCCGTTGTGCTCGGCAAGGTCAGACTCGTGGAACGGCAGGTCCGGGGTGATGTATTTGTTGAAGATGTCCGCAGCCGCTTCGGCATCGGGGCGGTGGATCTTGACTTTGACGTCCAGGCGGCCGGGCCGGAGGATGGCGGGATCAATCATGTCCTCGCGGTTGGAGGCGCCGATCACGATCACGTTGTCCAGCCGTTCCACGCCGTCGATCTCGCTGAGCAGCTGCGGGACGATGGTGGTCTCGACGTCGGATGAGATACCTGTGCCCCTGGTCCGGAACAGCGAATCCATCTCATCGAAGAACACGACAACGGGGCTGCCGTCCGACGCCTTTTCACGGGCACGGGCGAAGATCAGCCGGATGTGGCGCTCCGTTTCGCCCACGTACTTGTCGAGCAGTTCCGGGCCCTTGATGTTCAGGAAGTAGCTCTTCAGGTCCACGTTGCCGGAGCGTTCGGCGGCGCGGGCGGCCAGCGAGTTGGCCACCGCCTTGGCGATCAGGGTCTTGCCGCAGCCCGGGGGGCCGTAGAGGAGGATACCCTTGGGGGCCTTCAGGCCGTGCTCGCGGTAGAGGTCGGGGTGGAGGAACGGCAGTTCCACGGCGTCGCGGATTTGTTCGATCTGCGGGCCAAGGCCGCCGATGTCCTCGTAGGTGATGTCCGGAACTTCTTCGAGGACGAGGTTCTCCACCTCGGAGCGGGGCACCTTCTCCAGTGCGTACCCTGTCCGTGAATCGATGGACAGGGCGTCCCCCACGCGGAGCTTCTGCGCCAGGAGGGCACCCGAGAGCCGGACCACGCGTTCTTCGTCGGCCCGGCCCACCACGAGTGCGCGGTCAGCCCCGAGCATTTCCTTGAGCGTGGCAAGCTCCCCGGCACGTTCGTAGCCCAGGCCCGCTACGATCAGCAGGGCCTCGTTCAGCAGGACCTCCTGCCCCACAGAGAGCTGGTTGATGTTCACCAGGGGGCTGAGGCCCACGCGCATCTTCCGGCCCGCGTTGAAGATGTCCGCTGACTCCTCCGTGGCCGCCTGCCCGCTGCTGCCCGGGGCCGGTTGCCGCCGCGGGTTCAGCTGCAGGATGGTGCCGAAGCTGTAAGGTGGCTGCCCTTCCTGGTCCAGCGCGTTCTTAAGGCGGAGGATCTCCGCCTTCGCTGTTTCAAGCATGCTGACCAGCTTGGTGTTGTTCTGCGTTGCGGCAGCCAACTGGCGGTCGATGTGCCTGAGTTTGTCCCGGAGGATGTTGACCTGGCGGTCGGCAACCGAGAGGTCATTGGCGGCAAATTGCTCTGCCGGTGTACGTCCGGAGTCCTGGTTCGGTGTCTCCATGATGCATCAGCCCCTTCCTGCTCTTCTCTTAAGACATTAGTCCCAAGAGGGCAGCTAGGGATGGAGACTCCCGAAATGTGGACTAGTTCGTGACCTCGGGGGTGTCCTTGACGTTGGTTCCGGCAATCGCATCGCGTGCGGCGCGGCGAAGTTTCTTGTCCGACACGGCCCGCTCACCCACTGCGCCGGGGGTCCAGGCGTTGACGTCTTCTTCGTTGAACTCGGTCTTCGACGGCCGGCGCTTAACGGAGATGCCGGTGACGCCCTCGGCGAGCCGCCGGGTGACCAGCAGGAACCCGGTGTGGGCCACCATGCGGTGGTCCGGGCGCACGGCAAGGCCTTCGAGGTGCCAGCCGCGGACCATTGATTCCCAAGCATCCGGTTCGGTGAACCGGCCGTCCGCGCGGATGGCTTCAGCGGTGCGGGACAGCTGGGTGACGGTGGCGACATAGTTGATCCAGACGCCGCCGGGGGCCAGCACGGTGGCGACCGCGTCGAGGCATTCCCAGGGCGCCAGCATGTCGAGGACCACGCGGTCCACGGAGCCGGGGGCTTCGCTGCGGACCACCTCTTCCTGGAAGTCGCCCAAGGAGATCTGCCAGGCCGGGTGCGGGCCACCGAAGATTGTCTCCACGTTGCCGCGGGCGATGTCCGCAAACTCTTCCCGGCGTTCGAAGGAGTGCAGGTAGCCCTGGTCCCCTACGGCGCGGAGCAGGGAGATGGACAGGGCCCCGGAGCCGACGCCTGCTTCAACGACGCGCGCGCCGGGGAAGATGTCCGCCATGGTGACGATCTGCCCGGCGTCCTTGGGGTAGACGACGGCGGCGCCGCGCGGCATCGAGAGGACGAAGTCAGAGAGCAGGGGGCGCAGCGTCTGGTACTGCTGGCCCACGTTGTTCACGACGACGGAACCGTCCACTTTGCCGATGATGTCGTCGTGGTTCAGGAAGCCCCGGTGGGTGTGGAAGGCCCCACCGCGTTCAAGGGTGACGGTGTTCATCCGGCCCCGCTCGTCGGTCAGCTGGACGCGTTCGCCTTCTCGGAAGGGTCCGCGGCGCCGTGCCGCTCCGACGGGCTGCGAACCGCTGGCTGCGCCACCGGCCCCGGCTGCTGCTGTGGCGTCGTTGACGGCAGTTTCGCTGCTCATGATGTTCCTCACTCCTGTAAACCTGTGGTGCCTGCGCATGGCTGCCTGGCGATCGCGTCGGCGGCGTGGCACACCGGCAGGTAACTCTACCGGTTCCGCCCCCTTCGCTACTTGCGGGAGGGCTGCCCGGGTTCTTATGCCTGGCGGGTGCGGCGGTTCTTCCCGGTGATGGCGGCGAGGACGGCGTCCTGCGACAGCAGCCCGGTCACGGCCCCGTTGTGGTCAACCACGGCGTAGTGCTTGCCCTCAACCTGGGCGAGGAACTGGATGAGTTCCTGCCCCTTCGACCATTCCGGGACGTAGGCGCCGGGGGCCAGCGCAAAGGCGACGGCGGTGACCGGAGTGGATCCTGCCGCTGCTTCGGGAACGGACGCCAACGCTGCCGGATCAACAACGCCCTGCGGCCGGCCGTCGGGGCCGCAGACAACCACCGACTTGTGGGCCGCCGCGCCGAAGTCCAGGAGGTCCTGGACAGACGCCGTGGCGGGCACTGCGATGGCCGGCGTGGAAAGTCCCGCGGCGGTCACCAGCGGCAGGCGGGCCCGGAGGGTGCCTTGCTGGATGGAGGCCGAGGCTCCCATCCACAGGAAACCGCAAACAAGGACAGTGATCATCACGAGGCTGAAATCGGGATCACTTCCGGAAAGGAACGGCAGGAGGATGAACCACCCCACCAGGGCTACGACGATGATGCGGCCGGCCCAGCCTGCAGCTACCGTGCCCTTCGCCTGGCTCCCGGTTGCCTTCCAAACGGCCGACTCGACCAGGCGGCCGCCGTCCAGAGGGAGACCCGGAAGGACGTTGAAGACGCCGATGAGGAAGTTCGCCCACATGAAGATATTGGTCAGGATTTCCGCGACGCTGCCCATGGGCATGGCGGCGAGGACCAGCCAGGCGCCGCCAGCAAGGATGAAGTTGGCGGCTGGTCCCGCCAGGGCAACCAGGACCGACCGGCCCGGGGATGCGGTGAAGCTCTCGAACTGTGTATGGCCGCCCCAGAGGTTCAGGACAATCTTTTGCGTTGGCCAGCCGTAGACCTTGGCCGTCAGGGCGTGGGCGAGTTCATGGACAAGTACGGATATGAGCAGGAGCACTGCGTAAGCGAACGCGACGATGTAGGCGCTTGTACCCAAGGCGGGGTTGTTACGGTGCAGCACCGGCCCGTAAACGATGACGGTGAACGCGGCGATGATGAACCACGAGTACGCGAGGACCACCGGCACACCGGCGATCCGGCCCAGGGGAATCCCTTCACGGCGGCCCGGTGCCGCAGGTTCAGGGGTAGCCGGTTCCCGCATGCCGGGTTCCCCGGGCGCCGGCGCCGTCACGGCGTGGTCCCGACGTTGGCTGCCGGCCCGACAGCAGTGCTTGCCTTGTCCGCAGTGCTTGCGTTGTCCGCGGTGGCGAGGAGTTCCTCGAGGTCTGTGCGGGAACGTCCGGCCAGCGTGTCCCACAGCGTGTAGTGGGAGTGCTCGGGCAACGGGACGATGTGTGGAATGGCCACTGTGGCGACGCCTGACGCAACGGCCGCGGCCACGCCGGGCGCCGAGTCCTCCAGTGCCACGCAGTGTCCCAGGTGCAGGTGGGGGTCCGTCTCCCGAAGCCGTTCGACGGCGGTCAGGTACGCCTCCGGGTGTGGCTTGCCGCGGCTGACGGTGTCGCCTGTTACGAGGAACTCGAAATAGGGCCGGGGAAGGCTGTCCACCACCTGGCGGGCCAGCGGCCCCTCGGACATGGTCACCAGGGCACAACGGACACCGGCGAGGTGGAGGTCTTCGAGTAGTTCACGGGCGCCGGGTCGCCACGGCACCTCCTGCCGTACGCTGCTGACCACCTCGGCGGTGAGGTGGTCGATGATGTCCCGGATGCTGAGGGCAACGCCGGCTTTCTGCAGGAGGCCGGCGGAAAAGGTCAGGGACTGCCCCACCAGCTGCATGGCCTGTTCGTGGGACCAGGTGCCGCCGTGGGCTTCCACCAGCGCGTGTTCGGCGGCAATCCAGTACGGCTCCGTGTCCACGATGGTTCCGTCCATGTCCCAGAGGACGGCTTTGAGCTGTGATTCGGGGCCTGGAAGTTGCATGTCCCAAGTCTACGGGGACATGCTGGGCGGTCCCTGAGGGCTACGCCCTTGGCGAATACGCGGCTGGCAGGGCCTGTTGTGGCTGGTGGTTGCCGATGTTGCGGCGCTTCATTCCCTGCACGCGCCCGCTCCTTGGACGTAGGGTGATGGAATGAATAGCTTCGAGGGAGACACCGCCGATACGGGTGCCGGACCCGAGCGGGAACGGTTCCTGCAGCCAGTTGCCGGGGGGCAGCGCGTCACGGTGATGCTGGCCGCCTTTGAAGGCTGGAACGACGCCGGGGAAGCCGCAAGCGACTCGCTGCGGTACCTCAACAAGTTGTGGGGCGGCAAGAAGGTTGCGTCAGTCGACGCCGACGAATATTACGACTTTCAGTTCACCCGGCCCACGGTGCGCAGGAACTCCGCGGGGGAACGCAAGATAAAATGGCCTTCTACCCGGATCTACAAAGCCAGTGCGCCCAATTCCAACGTGGACGTCATCTTTGTCCAGGGCACCGAGCCGTCCTACAAGTGGCGCGCGTACACGGCCGAGTTGCTGGTGCACGCCGAAGCCCTGAACGTGGACTACGTGGTGCTGGTGGGTGCGTTGCTGGCCGATGTTCCGCACAGCCGGCCCATACCGGTGAGCACGTCGTCGGATGACGCACCGCTGCGGGAGCGCATGAACCTGGAGGCGTCGCAGTATGAAGGGCCTGTAGGCATCGTCGGCGTCCTGTCGGAAGTTGCACTGCTGGCCGGGCTTCCCACGGTGTCGCTGTGGGCCGCCGTCCCGCACTACGTGGCGCAGGCGCCGTCCCCGAAAGCCCAGCTGGCACTCCTGCACCGCATCGAGGAACTGCTCCAGGTGCCGCTGGACACCCACGAGCTGGCCGAGGAAGCGGACGCCTGGGAGCGCGGCGTGGACGAACTGGCCACCGAGGACCCGGAGATCGCCGCGTACGTCCGCCAGCTGGAAGAGGCCAAGGACACGGCCGACCTGCCGGAGGCCACCGGCGAATCGATCGCCAGGGAATTCGAGCGCTACCTTAAGCGGCGGGGCCAGGACAGACCCTGACCACTGACGAAAGGGGCCCTGCCGGAAATACTTCCGGCAGGGCCCCTTTTCCGTTAATAACAGTGCGTGGAAGCTTAGAGCTGAACCCCGAGGAGGGCGTTGACGGCGTCCCTTACCAAAGCCTGGTCCGGGGCGCTGGCCGGGGCGCCGCCGTCGTTAGCCTGCCGCGCCCAGCGCGACACCGCCGCGACGGCTGCGGGGGCGTCCAGGTCGGCTGCCAAGGCTGCGCGCATTTCTTCCACCAAGGGGGCCGCGGACCCCTGCGGGGCATGATCGAGTGCGTGGCGCCAGGCGGCCAGGTCTGCCTTGGCTGCGGCGAATCCCTCGTCCGTCCAGGACCAGTCCGACCGGTAATGGTGGGCCAGGATCGCCAGGCGGATGGCTGCGGGTTCCTCCCCCGCTGCCCGAAGTTTGGAGACGAGGACCAGGTTGCCCTTGGACTTGCTCATTTTTTCGCCATCCAGTCCCACCATGCCGGCGTGCGCGTAGTGCTTGGCGAGGGGTACACCGGCCAGCGAATAGGCGTGCCCGGCACCCATTTCGTGGTGCGGGAAGATCAGGTCGGAGCCGCCTCCCTGGACGGTGAATGGTGCGGGCAGGTATTTCTGCGCAATCACGGTGCACTCGATGTGCCACCCGGGGCGGCCGTCACCGAGGCTGGCGCCGGGCCAGCTGGGTTCGCCGTCCCGCGCCACCCGCCACAGCAAGGGGTCCAGGGCCTGGCGCTTGCCGGACCGGCCGGGGTCCCCGCCGCGTTCGGCAAAGAGTTCCAGCATTTCGCTTTCTGACAGTCCCGAGATGGAACCGAGGCTCCACGCATCGGCGGCGACGGACTGCTTTCCGGCCGCTTCGACGTCGTAATAGACGTCTCCGTCAGGTTCGCCATTGGTTCCCGGAACTGTGTATGCGAGGCCCTGGCTGACCAGCCGTTCCACCTCGGGCACGATGAGGCTGATGGATTCCACAGCGCCCACGTAGTGGTCCGGTGACAGGACGTTCAGTGCTTCCATGTCGGTCTGGAACAGATCGATCTGGCTTTGCGCGAGTTCACGCCAGTCGACGTTGGTGGCCGTCGCGCGCTCCAGGAGCGGATCATCCACGTCCGTAACATTCTGGACATAGTCAACGTCCTTGCCCGCGTCCCGCCAGGCGCGGTTCAGCAGGTCGAAAGCCACATAGCTGGCCGCATGGCCCATATGGGTGGCGTCATACGGCGTGATGCCGCAGACGTACATCGACGGCCGGTCGCCGGACTCCAGCACCACCTCGTGGCCTGCTGCGGTGTCGAACAAGCGGATGGCAGGCATGGTGCCGGGCAGGGTTGGAACGGGGCGGGAAGTCCAGGATTTCACAGACCAAGCCTAGTGCTAGGCGCTGATGACGCCGAAACCGAGGAGCAGGTACAGGGCCAGGCCCAGGAAGATCCGGTACCAGACGAACAGCCGGTAGCTGCGGGTGGACACAAACTTCAGGAACCAGCCAATGATGACGTAGCCCACCACGAACGCGATGACTGTGGCCAACGCCGTTTCGGGCAGTCCGTAGGGGCCCGTGATGCCGTCCTTGGATACCACCTTGTAGAGCTGGTACAGGCCGCTGCCAAAGACGGCAGGGATGGCCAGGAGGAAGGAGTACCGGGCGGCCGCTTCGCGGGTGTACCCCATGAGGAGGCCGGCGGTGATGGTGCCGCCGGACCGGGAAACACCGGGAATCAGGGCCATTGCCTGGGCAAAGCCATAGAGGATGCCGTGCTTGTAGGTCAGCTGGGTGAGATCCCGTTCCTGCTTTCCCACGGCGTCGGCCACGGCGAGGATGAGGCCGAAGACGATCAGCATGGTGGCCACGATCCACATGCTGCGCAGCACCGATTCGATCTGGTCCTGGAACAGCAGCCCAAGGACGATGATGGGCAGGCTGCCCAGGATGACCAGCCATCCCATCCGGGCATCCGGGTCCTGCCGGGACACCTTTCCGGCCAACGAACCCGCCCACGCCTTGACGATGCGGACGATGTCCCGCCAGAAGTAGACAACGACGGCCGTTTCAGTGCCCAGTTGGGTGATGGCCGTGAATGCTGCCCCGGGGTCTTCTGCGTTGGGCAGGAACTGCCCCACGATCCGCAGGTGCGCACTTGATGAAATCGGTAGAAATTCGGTCAGTCCCTGCACAAGGCCCAGCAGGGCCACCTCAAACCAGTTCACGCTAAGACCCTACGGCATGGGCATGGGTGCATCTGCCCGTAAGCTTGCTGCTATGCAGCAGCGTTACGTCGGCAACAGTGGATTGCGGGTTTCAGCCTTATCCCTCGGCACCATGACGTGGGGCGGGGAAACCGACGAACAGGACGCCTCGGAGCTGCTGAGGACCTTCCTGAATTCCGGCGGCCGGCACGTGGACACGGCGGCATCGTATGCCGAGGGCCGGTCCGAGGCGATGCTGGGCTCGCTGCTCGGCGACGTCGTCTCCCGCACCGGACTGACCATCTCCACGAAGGCGGGAATGACGACGCCGGATGGCCGGCGCGGCATCGACACGTCCAGGAATGCGATGCTCACCGGCCTTGACGCAAGCCTCGCCCGGTTGGGCACCGACTATGTGGACATCTGGTTCGCCGAGGCCTGGGACGGCAACGTTCCGCTGGAGGAGACCCTCTCCGCCCTGGAGTTTGCTGTCCGTAGCGGCCGCGCCCGGTATGCCGGCATCTCGAACTACACGGGGTGGCAGGCGGCGAAGGCAGCGGTCCTGGCAGGCTTCCCGCTTGTGGCAGCGCAGGCCGAATACTCTTTTCTGCACCGCGGTCCTGAGGCGGAACTCATACCGGCCGTGGAGGACGCAGGCATGGGCCTGATGGCCTGCGCACCGCTTGGCCGGGGCGTGCTCACCGGGAAATATCGGACCAGCATTCCTTCGGGTTCACGCGGCGCGTCCGCAACCGGGGCGGCTTCCGTTGAGCCGTACCTGGCGGAAAAGCCGTCCCGCACCGTGGAAGCCGTGTGCACCGCAGCGAAGGGCCTGGGCCGGACGCCGCAGGACGTGGCGCTGGGCTGGCTGCTGGCACAACACGGCGTCGCCACCGCGGTGGTGGGGCCCAGGACGCCTGTCCAGCTCAAGGAAATCCTCGAAGCCCAGCTGTCTCCGCTGCCGCCCGAGATTGCGCGGGCGCTGGAAGACGTGTCCGCCACGCCATAATTGGCGCGGCCCCCGGCTACTCTTCGACGATCTCCAGATCCTCGTCGTCCACGTCGCTGTCTTCGTCTTCGTCGTCCTCGTCGTCAAAGACCTGAAGCGGAGTCACTTCGTTGTAGGCCTCGTATAGGGCGTCTTCATAAACTTCGAATGCATCTGCCACTGCAAAAAAGGCTGCCTCCACGGAGGGGTCACCGTCTCCGCGGCGGTTCGATGCTGCTATAAGGTGTTCTTCCAAAGCGGTGGTCAGGGACGAAAGCGCGACACGCGGATCGATGCTCATGACTTCACGTTAGCGGGAAAAGGACGAAAATGGAGAGCAATGAAGGAACAATTTCTCACCAGCTCGGTCCAGCGGGAACGGGACTATTTGAGGCAGTACGAGTACCTCGTGCTGACCGTAAGTCCGAACGAGTCCCTGCCTGAGGCGCGCCGCCGCGTGGTGGAACACTCCGAATACGGCAAGTGGGAACTGGAGCGCAGCAAGCTCTACGTGGGTGGCGGCCGGCGTTTCTGGCTGCGCCGCCGGGTCATGCAGGTTCAGCGGACCGTCTGAGGCGCGGCTCAAACTGGCTTAGCCGTCCAGCGGACCCAACCAGGCGTTTGCCACCGTGTTGTGGGCCGATTCGTCGTCGGACGGGTGGAACATGCCGGCCAGCACGTCACGGTAGAGCCGCTCCAGCTCGGACCCGCGGAAGTAGCTGGACCCACCGCTGACCCTGATGGCCAGGTCCACGACCCGCCGGGCGGTTTCAGTAGCGTTAACCTTCAGCCCCACCAGCTTCGGGAACCACTGCGGCCCGTGCTCAGCCAGCGCATCAACATCCGCCGCGACGGATGCCAGCTGCGGATACAGGTTGTCCATCGCCATGGCTGCGTCCGCCACCTTCCAGCGGATGTCCGGGTCCTGCGCGTAACTGCGTCCTCCGTTCTTGAATGACGTGCGGCGTTTAGCGTTTTCCACGCCCAAGGTCAGGGCCCGCTCCCCCAGGCCGGTATAAACGGCCGCCAGCAACGTCTCAAAGCAGGCGAAGATGGCGAAGATGAGCGGGTCAGCGTTGGGCCCTACAGGCAGCTTCCGGAAGATCCGGTCCGCCGGGACTTCCACACCGTCCAGGACGGTAGTGGCGGACTGGCTGGCCCGCATGCCCAGAGTGTCCCAGTCGTCAAGGATGCGGTACCCCTCCGCCTTGCGGGTAATGAAGCCGTGGACCAACTCCCCCGCGCCGTCCCGGGCCGCTGCGTCCTTGCCGAAGATCCCCAGCCGCGTCCAGGCGGGCGAGAGGCTGGTGAAGATCTTGGTGCCGGTGAACGAGTAGCCCCCGCCGGGCAAGGGAGCAGCCACGGTCCGGGAGTCGAACAGCACAGAGTCATTGCCCGCTTCGGAGTTTCCGAACGCGAAGACCTCACCCTGGGCTGCCTCTTTCAGGACGAAATCCAGTGAGTCGTCCCCGCGGGCCTTCAGGACGTGCGCGACGCCGGTCCACACGAGGTGCATATTGATGGCCAAGGCGGTGGCCGGCGCTGCCGTTGCCAGCCTGCGCTGGCACTGCGCCGCCGCCGCGAGTCCAAGGCCCAGGCCGCCGTCGTCCGCCGGCACGAAGACCTTGAGGTACCCGGCGTCCGCGAGGTCCCGAAGGTCTTCGTGGAAGAAACCGTTGCTCCTGTCATAGTCCCCGGCACGCCCGCGGATCTTCTCCAGGAGCGGTTCCGGCAGCACGTCCTCGGGGGTCATGGGATTTCCTGTCAGTAATTGGTGAGCAAGGTGTTCAGGACGCGGGCACCAAACTTCAGCGAGTCGGCAGGGACGCGTTCGTCGACGCCGTGGAACATTCCGGTGAAGTCGAGGTCGTCCGGAAGCATCAGGGGCGCAAAGCCGTAGCCGGTGATGCCGAGCCTGCTGAGGGACTTGTTGTCGGTGCCGCCGGAAAGTGTGTAGGGCAGAACCTTCGCTCCCGGATCCTCCGAGTGGAGTGCATCGATCATGGAGTCCACAAGGTTGCCCGCGAACGGGACTTCCAGGGACACGTCGTTGTGGACGTAGCTGACGTCAACGCCGTTCCCCGCAAGTTCGCGGACGATCTCCAGGACCTGCTGTTCCTGGCCCGGCAGGGTCCGGCAGTCAATGAGCGCCTCGGCGGACTCCGGGATGACGTTGTGCTTGTAGCCGCCCTTGAGGAGCGTGGGGTTGGTGGTGTTCTGGAGGGTCGCCCCTACGAAGCGGGCCACAGTGCCCAACTGGTCCAGGAGCCGGTCCGGATTGTCGGCGTCGAACTCGACGCCGGTGAGTTCGGTGACGCCGTCAAGGAACTGGCGCGTGGTGGGCGTCAGCTCGATGGGCCACTTGTATTCGCCGATCCGGGTTACGGCCGCGGCCAGGCGGGTCACCGCGTTGTCCGTGTTGATCTGCGAACCGTGCCCGGCCCTGCCGTGGGCAACGAGCCGGAGCCAGGAGATTCCCTTTTCGGCAGTCTGCAGGAGGTAGGTCCGCTGGCCACCGATGGTTGCCGAGAACCCGCCCACTTCGGAGATGGCCTCCGTGGCGCCTTCGAACAGTTCAGGACGGTTCTCCACGGCGTACCGTGCGCCCAGTGCGCCGCCGGCCTCCTCGTCCGCAAAAAAGGCGAAGATGATGTCCCGCTTGGGCTTGGTGCCTGTGCGGGCAAAACTGCGCAGGACGGAAAGGATCATGGCGTCCATGTCCTTCATATCGACGGCGCCGCGGCCCCAGATCAACCCGTCCTTCAGTTCGGCGCCGAACGGGTCCACGGACCACTGGTCGCGCAGGGCGGGCACCACGTCGAGGTGGCCGTGGACCACGAGGGCGCTGGCTGACGGGTCTTCGCCGGCCATCCGCGTGACCACGTTGGCCCTGCCCGGCTCGGATTCGAAGAGTTCGGCATTGAGCCCGACTTCTTCTATGAGCCCTGCGACGTACTCAGCCGCCGCCCGTTCGCCGGGGCCTGAGCCGTCCCCGTAGTTGGACGTGTCAATGCGGATGAGTTCCTGGCAGATCCGGACAACTTCATCCTCGGGCAGGACGTCAGGCATAAGGGCTCCTCGCTGGGTTAATCGGCTGGTTTGCTCACGCGAAAGCGTTGCCCTCAGCCTACCCAGTTGGCCCGATTCGTTGTTCCCGGAAAGTCATGTTAGAGTTTTTCTCGCTGCTTCGGAGAGGCGCGAAACGTTGAAAGACGGACACGCTTCCCGGATTACCACCTGCGCGGGTGGCGGAATGGCAGACGCGCTAGCTTGAGGTGCTAGTCCTCGAAAGGGGGTGGGGGTTCAAGTCCCCCTCCGCGCACAAGGGAAAGCCCCGGAAAATCAATGATTTTCCGGGGCTTTTTTCGTGCCCCGAATGTTTGGCGCAACCTGGTTGCGCTGCCGTTTCGGCCATGATTTCGGTCACTTCGCTTCCCGCTGACAAATCGTCCTGCAGGCGGCGTCGCCACTAGAGTCAAAACAATGCCGAACGCACAGCACACTGACGATTCCCAGTTGACCACTTCCGCGCACCAGTCGGACGGCTTTGTCCGGGTCCGAGGTGCCCGCGAAAACAACCTCCGCAACGTCAGCGTGGACGTTCCGCGGGACGCCATCGTGGCGTTCACCGGCGTCTCGGGTTCCGGCAAGTCGTCTTTGGCCTTCGGCACGATTTACGCCGAGGCCCAGCGCCGCTACTTCGAATCCGTGGCCCCCTACGCCAGGCGACTTATCCAGCAGGGCCACAATCCGAAGGTGGAGCTGATCAGCGGGCTGCCGCCCGCCGTCGCCCTTCAACAGCGCCGCGGCACAGCGAGCAGCCGCTCCACGGTAGGAACTGTTACTACCCTTTCCAACTCAGTGCGCATGCTCTTTTCCCGGGCCGGCACCTACCCTGAGGGCAGCAGCCAGCTCGATTCGGACTCCTTCTCCCCCAACACGGCCGCAGGTGCCTGCAGGGAATGCCATGGCCTCGGAGTTGCCCACACGGTTTCTGAACAGTCGCTGGTCCCGGATCCGTCCCTCACCATCCGGGACGGGGCCATTGCCGCCTGGCCCGGCGCGTGGCAGGGAAAGAACCTGCGGGACATCCTGACCCACCTTGGTTACGACGTCGACGTCCCGTGGCGCAAACTGCCCAGGAAGCACCGCGATTGGATTCTCTTTACAGAAGAACAGCCGGTGGTGGAGGTAACGCCGCAACGTGACCGGGTGGCCAAGCCCTACAAAGGCCGGTTCTGGAGCGCACGGAGTTACGTGCTTCATACTCTGGCCGACTCGCAAAGCGCATCCATGCGGGACCGGGTCCTGGCATTCATGGAGTCAGGTCCCTGCCGGCGCTGTTCGGGCACCGGGCTGATTCCCGAGGCACTGGCCGTCACCTTCGCGGGCAGGACCATTGCGGAGTTCAACGCTCTCCCGCTGGCAGACCTGGCGGACATCGTCCGTCCGACCAGTGAACTGGCCCAGGCCGGCACAGCGTCGCGCACCCAACGTTCCGGTGAGTCCAACGAAGTGGCTGTCACCATCACACGGGACCTGCTCCAGCGGATCACCGTCCTCCTGGACCTTGGGCTGGGATACCTGGCGCTGGGCCGGGGAACCCCTACCCTCTCGCCGGGCGAGATGCAGAGGCTGCGGATCGCCACCCAGTTGCGCTCCGGACTGTTCGGAGTGATCTATGTCCTCGATGAGCCGTCAGCAGGACTCCATCCCGCAGACGCGGAGCCGTTGCTGGACGTTTTGGAGCAACTGAAGTCCTCCGGCAACTCCGTCTTCGTAGTGGAGCACAACATGGACGTTGTCCGCAGGGCAGACTGGCTGGTGGACGTTGGCCCCCGCGCCGGAGAAGGTGGCGGTGAAGTGCTGTACAGCGGCCCGGTGGAAGGACTGGCCGGCGTTGAAGCATCCGTGACCCGCCCGTTCCTCTTCGATGCGCCACAGCCATCCGCCCCGTCTTCTCCGTCCCGGAGTGATGGACCGCGCGAACCGGCCGGGTGGGTGGAGCTGGAAGATGTCAGGCAGCACAACCTGCAAGGGTTGGACGCCCATTTTCCCCTCGGAGTCCTGACAGCCGTGACCGGCGTATCAGGCTCCGGCAAATCCACCCTCGTTGGCCGCGTTCTCGGCGACGTGGTAGCTTCCTTACTCAGCTCGGACAGGACGCCCGGGGAACAGGACGGGCCGGCGGAGCCGCTTCACATAGGTGCGGTCAAAGGGAGCAGCACCATCGACCGGCTGGTTACAGTGGACCAGAAACCGATCGGCCGGACGCCCCGTTCCAACCTGGCAACCTACACGGGCCTCTTTGACGCCGTCCGCAAAGTGTTCGCCGGTACTGAAGCCGCCAAAGCCAAGGGGTTCGGCGCCGGAAGGTTTTCGTTCAACGTCGCGGGAGGCCGTTGTGAGACGTGCCAGGGCGAGGGGTTTGTGGCCGTAGAGCTCCTGTTCCTTCCGGGGAGCTACGGACCCTGCCCCGAATGCGAAGGGTCCCGCTACAATCCCGCCACGCTGGAGGTGGAGTACCTCGGCAGGAATGTGGCTGACGTCCTGGGCATGACAGTGGACCTCGCTTCGGAGTTCCTGGCAGGGATCCCCGCTGCGGCCCGCAGCCTCAAATGCCTGCAGGATGTGGGGCTGGGCTACCTTCGCTTGGGACAACCGGCCACGGAACTTTCCGGCGGCGAAGCCCAGCGCATCAAACTGGCCACCGAGCTGCAGCGCGCCCAGCGAGGGCACACCCTGTACCTGCTGGACGAACCCACCACGGGCCTCCACCCGGCGGACGTCCAGCTCCTGATGGCCCAGTTGCACGGCCTCGTGGACGCGGGGAACACAGTGGTGGTGGTCGAACATGAGATGTCGGTTGTGGCCGCCGCGGATTGGGTCATTGATCTGGGGCCCTCCGGAGGGGACCAGGGCGGGCGGATCATGGCATCCGGCTCGCCGGAAGACGTGGCGCAGGCAGCAGGTAGCCGCACCGCGCCGTATCTGGCGGCAGCCCTCGGCCGTTGATGTCTAGGGGCCGGGTGGGACCGGCTTTTGGCTGACTGAGCGGCCCAGCCACTCGGTAACCAAAGCTTCGAGGAGGTCCGGCTGCTCATGCGGGAGCGCGTGTCCTGCCTGGTCAAGCACGGCGAAAGTGGCCCGTGGGTAGAGCTGAAGGAGGTCCCATCCGCCGGTGTAGCCCACCGTGGCGTCCTGCCGGCCCGCAAGGATGAGAGCAGGACCTGAAAACGGCTGGCTGGCAGCGGTGCCGCGGAACTCCCACTGCCGCGCGATCCGCTCCATCGCCGCCTCGTCCGCCAGGCCCAGGGAGGGAGCCACCGCCGCCAGGTAACGGTCCAGCGTTGCCGGCGTCTGGACCACAAAGTACTCCGCGAACGATGCGGCCCCCTTGGGGCCCAACACCTTTTCCGGATCCACTGAAGCAACGAGGACGTCATGCTCCGGAACGTCCCTGGCGCTCCCTCCCAGCGGACAGACAAGGGCGAGCCCGGCCACCTGCCGCACCCTTTTGCCCGCCATGGCCCGGGCAAAGTAGGCGCCTGCCGAATGGCCGATGAGCCGGATCTGTGCCGGGCCGATGACTGCGTCGACGAAACCAAGCAGAAGGTCGAGTACGTCATCGGCGCCCGCAAGCATTGCAGGCGCCGGCGTGCGGCCCATGCCCGGCAGGTCCGGGTAAATCCTCCGGTAGCCAGGCAGCCGGCCGAATATCGGCTCAAAGACGGCGGCCATCTCCCGGTGGTCCACGCCGGCGCCGTGCAGTACCAGGACCGGGACGCCGTCACCGAATGCCTCGTAATGCACCGGAATACCGCTTACCTCACACTCCACAGCGCCAGCCTAGGCCGCCGCGTGGCGCTGCGGAACCCAGCGGTTTCCTGCATGCAAAAGGGAGCCTGATCGAAACGATCAGGCTCCCTTGGGTCACGGCTGTGAGGCTAGTGGCCCGCGGGCTGGTCGAACCGCTGTCCGGCCGGGTTGGACGGCAGGATTGATATGACGAAGAGCGCCAGTGCACCCAGGAACGGCACCAGGATGATCAATACCAGCCAGCCGCTGATGTTGACGTCGTGGAGCCGTCGGACCAGCAGAGCCAGGGACGGCACGATGGTCGCAAGGAACCACAGAAGTGCAAGGATTCCGCCAACCACTAAGCCCGGCCCTGGCACGGCAGTTCCATTTGCAGCCACGGTAGCCCCAGCCGACCCGCCTGCACCGGCAATGATGTTCAAAACAATGCCAACGACTGACGCCACCAGCGTCCACCACCAGTACTCGCTCCTGCTGGCCCGGCCCGAGAATGTGGCGTACTTCTTGAAGAACCGTTTAACGGCAATGGGCAGCGTGGCACCGTAGTACGGAGCCCACAGCGGCGGCTCTCCGCCGGGCTGGTAGGACGTAGCCTGCTGCTGCTGCTGTTGGTTAGGGTATTGCGGATAACTCATTGATTCCCCCCGGAATGGTAGACAGAGTGATGCGTGACCATCGTAGGGGTAAAAGGAGCCAAAAGTCCGTTCGATGGATAAACTTCATCCGGATTTCTACGAAGTGTTTCCTTCAGGACTCCACATGGACGGCGATGACGTTGATGCCGCAGCCAGGAGGACGCGTCAGTGCGGACGCAGTTTCCTGGTCCGGGGATGCCTCCTGCGGCCCTCCGGGTGGGAGCCCGCCGTGACGGGACGGTACTCCACTCGCCGCCTGTGTTCTCCAGCCCGGGTGTCACGCCGCTCCTGGCGGCGGGCTTTGCGTTCCGGCCGGTCGATGGCGGAGAGAATTACCAGCGTCCCGGCCATCCAAGCGAACGCTGTCAGCAATACCAAGGCAATCCCAATTTCAGTGCCCATGACTCCATTTTAGGATCGACGGCACCGCCCGGCGCTTCCCGTATCCACAAATTTTGCTCAAGCCGGCAGCAGACCGAGGCCGCCTACCGCCGCCAGGACATCGTCAACTTCCACGGCCAGCAGGGCCGGGTCCGGGACATCGGAAAAGGTGTCGCCGCGGCGGAGCTTTGCCTTGGTGAGCACAACGTGCGGGCCCGGCGGAGGACCCCAGATTTCCGGCGGCGCGGGGCCGAAGAGCACCACGGAGGGCGTGCCATAGGCCGATGCCAGATGCGCGGCACCGGTGTCGGCGGAGATGACGAGCCTGGCTCCGGCAATGACGGCGGCGAACCCGGCCAAACCCAGGCTGCCGGCGAGAACGGATCCCGCCGGGAGACCAGCCAGCCCGCTGACAGCATGGGCGCGGTCTCTTTCTCCCTCGCCGCCGGTGAAGACCACGTGGTGGCCGGCCTGGGATAGTTCCGCGGCAACGGCGGCAAACCTTTCGGCAGGCCAGAGCCGGCTGCCGTACGCGGCACCAACATGCACAACCGTTGCTCCCGGCGCTGGGTTGGCAACCTGCGGATGTTCAAGCCGAAGATCCGTTGGATCAGTTTCGATCCCGTGCCAGGACAGCAGGTGTGCCCAGCGTTCGCGCTCATGCAGTTCTCCCCGCCATGGCGGGCCGTCAAGGTTGCCACTGCCGTAGGCAATGGTCCGCCGGGCCCTTAGCGCCGCGATCCGGCCGGCGCTTTCCGGACCGTTTCCGTGGAGGTTCACTGCCACGTCCACCACTCCGGGCCGTACGGCCAGCGGTTCGTCGAGCCCATGCGTGGGCAGCAGCTCATACCCGCCCACGAGGCCCAGCGCCTCGGACAGCCACCCTTGGGCTGCGTAGCGAAGCCTGTGATCCGGGAAAGCCCGACGGATGGCCTTCAACGCCGGAACGGCCACCAGCAGGTCGCCGAGCTTCAGCGCCCGGAGAACCAGCAATTCCGGCCTGTCGCCCGTACCGCTGCCCGCCCCGGGCACCGCTCCCCCGTTCATGCGTGTGACTTTAGTACGGCAGTGGCCACCAGGTTCCGGACATCCTCGTAGACTCCCCTGACCTCCACGCCGGCGACGATTGAATCGTCGTGCGCACACCGCGGGGCAGTCCAACCCACCTGCGTGATGTCAATGCCGCACGTGGGACACCCCGTGAGCCATGACAGGTGCACACGGTGCATTGCCCTTCCCAGGGCACCGGCGTTGATGACGTTGCCCACCCAGAAAACGCCCACAGTTGGCACACCCAGCGCCTGGGCGAGATGGCGCGGGCCGCTGTCGTTCCCCACCACCACCGAGGCGCCGCCCAGCAGGCCCACCAGTTCGGCCATGGTGAGCTTGCCCGCCAGGGACTCCACGGATGTTGAGGCGGAAGTCGCAGCGACCTGTTCGCCCAGCTCCTGTTCGCTGTCGTCGCCGATGATCAGCACGCGGCAGCCGTCCGCGGCGCATTCGCCGGCAAGCTGGGCAAAGCGCTCAACGGGCCAACGACGACGGGGGTCGGTTGCGCCCGGATGGATCACCACGAGGGGCTGCGCGCCGTCGTCGTTGGTTGCGTGGCGTGTGCCCTTCGCCCCTGCCGCGGGGACAAGCCTCGCTTCAAGGTCCACGGGTACGGCGCCGGCGAACCCTGCCACCTCGAGGGCGCGCAGGGGCTCATGCTGGTAGTACGTATAGGGAACGGTCCGCTCCAGGCCCGCGGCATCCGCCGTCCGGGTACCCACCGTGTGGCGTGCGCCGAGGCGTAGCAGGAAGGGGTTTGAATACCGTCCACCGCCATGAAGCTGTACTGCGAGATCAAACGGTCGTGCCCGCTGCCGGTCGAAAAATCCCTCCAGCTCTGAGTGATCTTCAACACCGGGCCGAACGCCTTCGGCAAACGGCAATAGGCGGAAATCGTCCACCGGGCTTTCGACAGCAGCCAAAAGCGCCTGATGAACCGGCGTGCCGAGAAGCGTCAGTGCTGCCTCCGGATAGGCCGCCTTTAGTGCCGCCATCGCGGGAACAGCGAAGATCAGGTCACCCAGCCCGCCGCCGCGAAGGACGGCAATCCGCGAGATGCCGTCGAATTTCTCCAGTACGGGCCCAACGCCCGTTGCTACCTGGGCGGCACCGCCCAAGCCTGCAGTGAGTAGTTCCACGTGCGTCCTTTCGGATCTTTTGGACGCACAACTGCTGGTGCGCCCACCGCTTCCGGCGCGGAAACCACCCAGTGGTGATTCGCCGGCCGCGTCATGGAACCTGTACCCAGGCGGCGGCGAATATACTCCCTCTCTTGGGGAATACCCCCTTGATGCTGTACGTTTCATACGCGACAGGCCAACCAAAGAAAAGAGAAGCACCTAAATTGGCAACCGATTATGATGAACTGCGCTCCGACGTCAAGGAGTCGCAGGACAACTCGCTCGAGCAGCTCCAGTCAGCGAATGCTCCCGATGCGCGAAGTGTCGTCCTTGAGCTGGATGAGGCTGACGGGCTCGACAGCGCGGGCGTACCGGGCGGCGAATTCGTTGCCGAAGAGCTCGTGGTGCAGGTCATTCCGCAGGCTGACGACGAATTTACCTGCTACTCCTGCTTCCTGGTCCGTCACCGGTCCCAGATAGCCCGCCAGAAGGATGGTCACAGCTACTGCACCGAGTGCGAAGGCTAGGCACCAGGAACCCTTCGGATCCTTCCGGATCCGGCCGTAACGGAAGGCACGCCACCCGGCGTGCCTTCCGGCTTTAAAGGGGACGTCCAGCGGGGCCCGGTAGCGTTGGAGCCATGGACGGCACCTTAACCATTAGACGTGGCACGCCCGGATGAACGGGACCCCTGACCTGTGGCAGGTCCTGCTGGCATCCTTCACCCGCACGGCACCGCCCCTCGTCACCCTGACCGAACTTGTGCTGACGCTAGTGGCTGCGACTGCGCTGTCAGTACCTCGGCGCTCCTGGAAGTACTTTGGTCTCCTAACCACGGCCACGCATGAGCTCGGACACGCTTTTGCCGCCGTCACAAGCGGACAGCGGCTCTCCGGCATCCATTTGCGCCTCGATCATTCCGGCACCACCACCACTTACAGCCGCAGCAGGCTGGCCACTGTGTGGTCATGCTTCTGGGGGTACCCTGTTCCGGCGGTGGCCGGAGCGGTGTTTGTGGTGTGCGGATTCAGCGGTTGGGGGCCGGCTGCCATCGCCGCCGGAGGCCTTGCCCTTGCGGCCACGCTGGTGTTCCTGCGCAACCTTGCCGGATTCCTCATCACGCTGGCAGCGATTGGCGGTGCACTGGCCATGATCCTGGTTGTGCCCAGGGATTTGACTGGGCACGTCGCCGTGATCCTCGGACTGGCCCTGCTGGTTGGGGCAGTGCGGGACCTCATCAAACTGACCCACGTACACGTCCGCAGGCGGAGCCAGCTTGCCACCTCCGACGCCTACCTGCTGTACCGGGCCACCCATGTTCCCTCCGGCGTATGGATTGTCCTTTTCTCGGCTATCGTCGCCGGCTCGTGGATCGTCGCGTTGCGGCCTGTCGCCGCAGTCCTGTCTGCTGGCGCATAGGCTGGGCAGATGAGCCATGACACGGAGAGCACCCTGACGGCCGGCGGAACCGGGGAGCACAGCACCCGGGGCGCCTACGTCACCGGCGGCCAGGAGTTTACGCGGGACACCAATTACATCGAGGACCGCGTCACCCGGGATGGCAGGCCCGGGGACCACGGCGAGCCAGGCTGGCGCGCGGAAGCGGGACGTTACCGGCTGGTTGCAGCACGGGCCTGCCCCTGGGCCAACCGGACAGTCATCGTGCGCAGGCTGCTGGGCCTCGAGGAAGCAATCTCCCTTGGGCAGCCTGGACCAACGCATGATTCCCGGTCCTGGACTTTCGACCTTGATCCCGGCGGAAAGGATCCGGTCCTGGGCATGGAGCGGTTGCAGGACGCCTACTTCAAGCGTTTTCCCGGGTACCCGCGGGGCATCACCGTTCCCGCCTTGGTGGACGTGCCCACCGGCGCTGTGGTGACCAACAACTTTCCCCAAATCACGCTGGATTTCTCTACGGAGTGGACTGAATTCCACCGGCCGGGCGCCCCGGACCTTTATCCGGAACCGTTCCGCGATGAGATCGATACCGTGAACAAGCGGGTGTTCACGGAAGTGAACAACGGCGTGTACCGGTGCGGCTTTGCAGGATCCCAAGACGCGTACCAGGCCGCCTATGACCGGCTCTGGACAGCCATGGACTGGCTGGAGGACCGGCTCACCGCCCAGCGTTACCTGGTTGGTGACACCATCACCGAAGCGGATGTCCGCCTTTTCACGACGCTGGCACGCTTTGACGCGGTCTACCACGGCCACTTCAAGTGCAACCGGCAAAAGCTCAGCGAAATGCCGGCCCTGTGGGCTTATGCCCGAGACCTTTTCCAGACTCCCGGTTTCGGCGACACTACAGACTTCGTGCAGATCAAGCAGCACTATTACATCGTTCACGAGGACATCAATCCCACCGGCATCGTCCCGGCCGGGCCGGACCTGTCCGGGTGGCTCGAAGCGCACGGCCGGGAAGCACTCGGCGGGCGGCCCTTCGGCGACGGAACGCCACCAGGGCCAGTACGGAACGGCGAGGAAGTGGCGCCGGGGCACGGAGCGGCTCGCTAGGCGGAAAGCGGTTTCCCCTACAATGTGGGGATGCAGATTTCCCTCGGCGCGGTAGCTGCCGGCTTCGAAGACGTCCTGGACCTGTTTGAGTCCTTCCTGGCAGAAGACCCGAACTACAGCGCACAGCTCTCGGCGTACCACGGCGGTGTGCGGGTGGTGGGGTTGACCGGGGGCCCGGACCTGGCCGCGGACACCGTCACCGGGGCCTACTCATGTTCAAAAGGCGTTGCCGCCATGGTGATCGGGCTCCTGGTGCAGGAGAACGTCCTTGACCTCGACCGGCCCGTGGCCTTCTATTGGCCGGAGTTTGGGGTGCACGGCAAGGACCGGTTACTGGTCCGCGAGGCCCTGTCGCACCAGGCCGGGCTGCCAGGCATCGAAGGTGGCTTCGGCTTGGCCGAGTTCACAACACCCGGGGCTGCGGCCAGGCTGGCCTCAGCCCGGCCAGTGTGGCAACCGGGACGGCAGTTCGGCTACCACGCACTCACCATAGGCATCCTGATGGAGGAGCTTTGCCGGCGTACGTCAGGAGAGTCACTACAGGACCTCTACGACCGCCGGATACGAATCCCGCATGGGGTGGACTTCTTCCTGGGCCTGCCGGAGGAAGACGACCACCGCTACAAAGACGTCCTGTACACCACTAATGCGGACCAGCCGTGGCTCGATCCGCTGAGCTTGGACGGGCTCAACTCAAATTCGCCGGTCAGCACCATCATGGAGCTTCCAAACATCAGGACCATCCGCGCAGCTGGAATGTCAGCTGCCGGAGGCGTGGGCTCAGCGGACGGCCTTGCCCGACTGTATGCTGCGGCCACCACAGGCGTGGACGGCTCAGAGCCGTTCCTCGGCGAGGAGACGGTCAGCCGGATGTCCGCCGAACAGGTCTGGGGGCTGGACCGTTCGTCAGGCCTGGACAATGCTTTCGCCGTGGTCTTCATGAAGCCACATCCATCCCGCAACTTTGGCAGCCACCGGGCCTTCGGTCACGAAGGCGCCAATGCCGCGCTTGGCTTTGCCGACCCCGCATACTCCCTCGGGTTCGGTTACATTCCACGGCGGGCTGAGGACGGCCGTACGCCCGGCAGAGCCCACCGGCTGGCGGCCGCAGTACGGCGCTCGGCGGCTCGGCTGGCGTAGTGCGCCAAGGTAGTCCGGCCCGCTGACCTGCGCCTTTTGGGGTTGGGGGCAAAACCGCCCTAAGGTTGGGCGGATGATCACGCCGCAAGCCAGAACGCAAGTCATATGGGACCGGGGAACCGACGTCCTGAAGCGGGCGGTCTCCGGACTCACGGCCGCCTTCGCCGCCCAGCGGCTCCAGCTGGCCGCCAAAGCCGCCATCGCGGCCGGCCTTGCCTTCCTGATCGCACCGCTCATGCCCGGGGCGGCCGCAGACTACCCGTATTACGCTCCCCTGGGAGCCTTGGTGGCGATGTACCACAACATCGCAGGCTCGGTCCGCCAGGGGCTGCAGGCACTGGCGGGCCTCGCGCTCGGTATCGGCCTGGCATTTGTCCTGGTGGCGTACACCGACCCCTCGCCGCTTACCGTGGCGATCTTCATGGGCATCGGCGTCCTCCTGGGCGGCTTGCCCGGCATCGGTTCCGGCAGCGATTGGATTCCCACGGCGGCGCTCCTGGTGTTGCTGGTGGGCAACAGCCACCCCGACGATTTTTCTTTCGGTTACCTGGTGCAGATGGGGGTAGGAGTAGCGGTGGGCATCGGCGTGAACTTCGTGATTTTTCCACCCCTGCACTTCAACGCAGCCGCTGCCAGCCTCGATGAACTGCGGCGTGCGCTCGGTACCCAGCTGACGGACATGGGAAAGGCACTCCGGGAAGAGTGGCCGCCCGCCCACGCCGAATGGTCCCGCCGGTCTGATGAACTGGCGGCTGCCACACGGTCCGTGCGCCACCTCGTCAGGGAAGCCGATGCCAGCCGCCGGGGCAATCCCAGGCGGCGGTTCCATCCCCGCGATGTGGACGAGGACTACCGGCACCTGCGCGAGCTGGAGCGGGTAACGTTCCATATCCAGGACATGACCGATGTCCTGAGCGACGTCATCTGGGAGAGCGACGCTCCCTATGACGTGCCGGTGGAAGACAACGAGTCCCTGTCGGCGGCAATGATGGCGTCCGGAGACCTGCTGACGTCCTACGGGGACGATGACCAACAGGGGCACCAGGACCGTTTCGATGCCGCCAAGGCTGCGGTGGACGCCTGCATGGCTGCCACTGCTACCCGGGAAGCCGAGCAGGGAACTGTACCCGCTTCGGAATCAATCCTGCTCAGCCTGCACCGCATTCTTCGAGCTGTCCGTCCGGCCGACTAGCAGGCGTTCCTAGACCCGTTCTTCCTGCACCAGCCCTGAAACGCCGGTTTCGGCGGGAACAGTAGATTCCTTGCCAGACCCTTCGTCACCCTTATTGGGGGCCGTGCCTTCAAGCGCCGCGACTGAACCGGTGAAGTGGCGCCGCCCTGACCTCGGGTTCCAGGCAACGAAATCCGAACGGTGCCAGCCGCCTGTGCCGTCCTGTTCAGTGGCAATGTCCAGGGCAACCCGTGCCGGCAGGAACACCGGCGCCTCGAACCCCACCTCCCAGATGAAGGAATCACCGCGGGCAGGGCCGACGTCGGCGAGCGCCCTGGAAGCCAGGTACATGCCGTGTGCTATCGACCGGCGCATGCCCAACGCCTTCGCAGACAGCACGCTGAGGTGGATGGGGTTGAAGTCGCCGGAAACGGCGGCGTAGGCCCGGCCCGCGTCCACACCCAACTGCCAGAGTGCAGTCGGATCGGGCGCACGGAAATCGGGCTTGCCGTGATGGGCCGAAGGTTTGTCGATCCCCGGCAGGAAGATCCCCTTCGCCAGGTACGTGGAGACTCCCAGCCAGCAAACGGCATGACTGCCGGACTTGCGGACTTCTGCCACAACATCCACCTGCGTGCCGGACCGGTGCCCCCGCAGGTTCTCTACCCGCGCCCTGATGTCGAGGGCCTCGGTGAAGAGCAGCGGTACGCGTTGTTCCACCCGGTTGCCCAGGTGGATCATGCCCAGCAATGGAAGCGGGAAATCGTCCCGGTTCATCACGCTCATGGCCAGCGGAAACGCCAAGGCGTGGACGAAACCCGCGGGCAGCACATCGCTGGCAGTCTCGCCCAACAGGTGCTGGTAGGCGGTGAGGTTTTCGACGTCCACCGCGACACCGCGCACCTCGTGGCTTTCGTCGGGCAGGTGGAAGGAATCGCCTGTGCCGAGGAGCCGCCGCCGGGCAGCCTGCGCGGCGGCGTTGATGTAGAGCTTGGACAGCGACGGCATCTCCCCCAGGATGAGGGGCTGCGCCGCCACTACGCGCCCACCAGGTTCTGTCCGCATACCCGGAGTACTTCACCGCTGATACCTCCGGCGGAGTCGCTGGCAAGGAAAGCGATGGTTTCAGCCACGTCCGCGGGCTGGCCGCCCTGCTTGAGCGAGTTCAGGCGCCTCGCCGTTTCCCGAAGGGCCAGGGGGATCCGTGCAGTCATCTCAGTTTCGATGAAGCCCGGCGCCACTGCGTTGATGGTGCCGCCGGCTTCTGCCAGCAGTGGCGCTGTTGCCCTGACCATGCCCATGACTCCTCCCTTGGAGGCCGCATAGTTGGTCTGCCCCCTGTTGCCGGCAATCCCGCTGGTCGACGCAACAGTCACGATACGCGGTGACTGGCTGAAGTGCTCCGAGGCGAGGAGGGACTCGTTGATCCGAAGCTGGGCAGCGATGTTGATGTTGATCACCGAGTCCCAGCGGGCCGGATCCATATTGGCGAGAAGCTTGTCGCGCGTGATGCCGGCGTTGTGGATGACAATATCAAGCCGGCCGTGGCGTTGGACGGCGTGGTCGATGATCCTTTGTCCGGCGTCCGCGCGGGTGATGTCCAACTGCAGGGCTGTTCCCTTGACTTCGTTGGCCACGGCCGCCAGGTGTTCCCCGGCTGCGGGGAGATCCACCACCACCAGTGTGGCGCCGTCCCGGTGCAGGGTACGGGCAATCTGCGCGCCGATCCCCCGGGCTGCGCCCGTGACGACGGCGATCCTTCCTGCCAGCGGTGTGTCAGGGTTGTGCGGCAGCGTGCCTCCGGCGTCGGAAATCTTCAGGAACTGCCCGTCCACGAAAGCTGAACGTCCGGAAAGGAAGAAACGCACCGCGCCGAGGGCGCTGGGGCTCGTGATGTCCACACCCTCCGCCAGGAGGATGCCGTTTCCGGTTGCGCCGGCACGCAGTTCCTTTGCCAGGGACCGCAGGAGTCCGTCGATTCCCTGACGGGCCGCTGCAGCTGCAGGCGAACCGGCTTCAGCGGCGGGCCGGGACACCGTGAGGACCCTGCCGCTTGGCGCGAGGTCCCGAAGGGAGGCAGCCGCACCCAGGACGGTCCTGCCGAGGTCCTCCGGCCGCTCCACCTCGTCCAGCACCAGGATGATGGCCCCGAGCTTTTCTCCCGGAACTGCGTGGCGGCGGATGTCCAGGTCCCAGGACAACAGCTCAGCACCCAGTTTGTCGGCGGCCGCGGAATCGCCCTGGATGACGACCGGTCCCGATATCAGTGGCTGGCCCGGGTGGTACCGGCGCAGCAGTGCCGGCTGGGGCAGTCCAAGCCTCTTGGCGACGTTCTTGCCGAGCCCTTGGTTGACCAGTTGGGTGTATTTGTCTGCCATGCCTGCCCCCTACACCGATTCCAGGATTGCGACGACACCCTGGCCGCCGGCAGCGCATACCGACACCAGTCCGCGGGCCGGCCGCCCGTCCGTGCTGCCCTTGGCGTGCAGCAACTTGGCCAGCGACGCCACGATACGTCCGCCGGTGGCGGCAAACGGGTGTCCTGCGGCCAGCGACGAGCCGTTGACGTTCAAACGTGACCGGTCCACCTTGCCGAGGGCACCGTCCAGGCCCAACCGGGTGCGGCCGAAGTCTTCGTCCTCCCACGCAGCAAGCGTGCTCAGTACGGTGGCCGCGAAAGCCTCGTGGATCTCGAAGTAGTCGATGTCCGCCAAGGTCAGGTTATGCCGTGCCAGCAGCCTGGGAACCGCGAAGACCGGGGCCATCAGGAGCCCGTCCTTGCCATGGACGAAGTCCACCGCCGCGGCCTCTGCGTCCACCACGGCAGCCAGCTTCGGCAGGTCACGGGCGTCTGCCCATTCGTCCGAGGCCAGCAGGACTGTTGAAGCACCGTCTGTCAGCGGCGTCGAGTTTCCGGCGGTCATGGTGGCGTCGGCGCCAAGGTTCCTTCCGAAGACCGGCTTCAGTGACGCGAGCTTTTCCGCCGAAGTATCGGCGCGCATGTTGCCGTCACGGGACAGTCCCCGGTAGGGGGTGATGAGGTCGTCAAAGAAGCCGGCCTCGTAAGCGGCGGCAAGGTTGCGGTGGCTGTTGAGGGCAAGCTCATCCTGGGCTTCCCGGGAAACCTTCCATTGGGCAGTCGTAAGGGCCTGGTGCTCCCCCATGGACAGGCCGGTGCGCGGCTCTGCAGTACCCGGAGCCAGCGGAGCCAGGTCCTTGGGGCGCAGGCGGCTGAGGATCTGCAGCCGCTGCGGCAGCGTCTTCGCCCGGTTGAGGTCGAGGATGACCTCCCTGAGGCCTTCACTGACCACCACGGGCGCATCCGAGGCGGAGTCGACCCCTCCGGCGATGGCGGAGTCAATCTGGCCGAGCTTGATCTTGTTGGACAGGCCCACCACGGTTTCCAGGCCCGTGGCGCAGGCCTGCTGGAGGTCGTAGGCCGGCGTTTCGGCTGACAACGCCGAGCCGAGGACAGCTTCGCGGGTCAGGTTGAAGTCACGGGAATGCTTGAGCACCGCGCCGGCTGCCACCTCGCCCAGGCGTTCGTCCTGGAGGCCGAAGCGGGCAATGAGTCCGTCCAGGGCTGCCGTCAGCATGTCCTGGTTGGAGGACTTTGCGTAGGCACCTCCGGCTCGGGCGAACGGAATCCTGTTGCCGCCCACAACGACCGCCCGGCGGAGTGCGGTGGCCCCCGCGGTTGGGCGGGCTGACTCTTCGGGGCCGGTGGCTGACTGTCCGTCAATGGACATGGGTGTCTCCTCTGGTCGCATGCGGTTACCGATACCCAGCGTACCTGATACGCTGGGTATCGTGAACATCCCCGGAGCAGTAACTGAAGCACGCGCCGACGGGCACTCCGCTGCCGCCAGTCCGGACGGCAGGTCGTCCCGTTGGGAGTCCCACCGTGAAGAGCGCCGGCGGCAGCTGATCAAGCAGGCCCGGCGGGCGGTACATGCACTTGGCAGTGACGCTTCCATGGAGGACATCGCCGCAGCTGCCGGTACATCCAAGTCCGTGTTCTACCGCTACTTCGGCGACAAGGCGGGGTTGCAGCAGGCGGTGGGCGAGGTGGTCCTGGACCAGATGCAGCGGCGTATCCGCGAGGCCGCACAGAGCGCTGTGACGCCGCGGGAAGGGTTGTTCGCGATGGTCTCCGCCTACCTGCAGATGGCGTCCACCAGCCCGAACGTCTACACCTTCGTGACACGCCACGCTGAGGCGGCCGGCGCGGCGGCCGTCTCCGGCGCCTTGGGGCACTTCTTCGACGCAGTGGCCGAGATGATCGCCACCCCCATGCGCTCCCACTTGGGTGACGGGAAGGAAGCGGTGATCGGATTCTGGCCCAAGGCCGCCATCGGCCTCGTACGAAACGCCGGCGAACAGTGGCTGAGCACCCCTGATTCCGCCGCCAAACCCGGCCAGGACGCCATGGCCCGCCAGATCACCGACTGGCTCTGCGTCGGCATCGCACCCGAACTGTCTACGCCCAGAACCACCAAGCAACCTGTCAGCACCAACGAAGGACATTGACATGACTGAAGTAGTGGACCGACCCGCCGCCAAGGGCTCCCGGCCGGCCGGCACCGCCCGGGTCCCAGCCCACACTGACCGCCTCCTGCCTGCCGTCGACACCGAAGCGCTGGGCAGGCAACTCCTGGGCAAGTGGGCGGATGTCCGCCGCGAGGCGCGGGAGCTCGCCGCCCGCCCCGAGCTGCACAAGGTCGAGGGCGAAACCCACACGGACCACCGTGCCAGGGTGTTCGGGCAGCTGCAGTACCTCGTTGACAACGGGGCGGTCCACCGCGCCTTCCCCTCCGGGCTTGGCGGCTCCGACGACCACGGCGGCAACATCGCCGGCTTCGAGGAGCTGGTGGTTGCGGACCCGTCGCTGCAGATCAAGGCCGGGGTCCAATGGGGACTGTTCGGCTCAGCCGTCATGCACCTTGGCACAGCAGAGCACCATGCCAAGTGGCTGCCGGGCATCATGAACCTGGCCATCCCCGGCTGCTTCGCCATGACCGAAACCGGACACGGCTCCGACGTTGCCAGCATCGCCACCACTGCCACGTACCACCCTGCCACCGCGGAGTTCGTCATCCACACGCCCTTCCGCGCTGCCTGGAAGGACTACATCGGAAACGCCGCAACGGACGGACTTGGCGCCGTGGTGTTCGCCCAGCTGGTGACGCAGGGCGTCAACCACGGGGTCCACGCCTTCTATGTCGATCTCCGCGACCCGGACACCAAGGAATTCTTGCCGGGCATCGGCGGTGAGGACGACGGAATCAAGGGCGGCCTGAACGGGATCGACAACGGACGGCTGCATTTCACAAATGTCAGGGTCCCGCGCACCAACCTGCTCAACCGCTATGGCGACGTAGCTGCCGACGGCACCTACAGCTCCCCCATCGCCAGCCCCGGCCGGCGTTTCTTCACCATGCTGGGGACCCTGGTCCAGGGCAGGGTGTCCTTGGACGGTGCAGCCGTGGCGGCATCCAAGGTGGCACTTAAAGCCGCCATCCAATACGCCACCGAACGCAGGCAGTTCAACGCTTCGTCCCACACGGACGAGGAAGTGCTGCTGGACTACCAGCGGCACCAGCGCCGCCTGTTCACCCGGCTCGCCACCACCTACGCCGCCGGGTTTGCGCACGAACAGCTGCTGCAGAAGTTCGACGACGTCTTCTCCGGCGCCGCGGAAACCGACGCGGACCGCCAGGACCTCGAAACCCTTGCGGCGGCCCTCAAGCCCCTCAGCACCTGGCATGCCCTGGACACCCTGCAGGAATGCCGTGAGGCCTGCGGTGGCGCCGGGTTCCTGATTGAAAACCGGTTCGCCTCGCTCCGGGCGGATCTGGACGTCTACGCCACGTTCGAAGGCGACAACACGGTGCTGCTGCAGCTCGTTGCCAAGCGGCTGCTGGCCGACTACGCCAAGGAGTTCCGCAACGTGGACTTCGGTGTGCTGGCACGCTATGTGGTGGGGCAGGCCACCGGCGCGGCAATCCACCGCACCGGCCTGCGCCAGGTGGCACAGTTCATCACCGACACCGGCTCCGTGCAGAAGGCCGCGATCGCCCTGCGGGACGAGGAAGGACAGCGGGCGCTCCTCACCGACCGGGTGCAGACCATGGTCGCTGAGGCCGCCACTGCGCTCAAGGGCAGTAACCGGCTCCCGCAGGACAAGGGCGCGGCCCTCTTCAACCGCCACCAGAACGAACTGATCGACGCTGCGCAGGCCCACGCCGAACTGCTGCAGTGGGAGGCCTTCACCGAGGCGCTCGCCGACGTCACCGACCCCGGCACCAAGAAGGTCCTGACCTGGCTGCGCGACCTCTTCGGGCTGTCCCTGATCGAGAAGAACCTCTCCTGGTACCTCATGAACGGCAGGCTCTCCATGCAGCGGGCGCGGACCGTGGGCGGCTACATCAACAGGCTGCTGGAGAAGATCAGGCCGCATGCGCTGGACCTGGTGGACGCTTTCGGGTACGGCGACGAACACGTCCGCGCCACCATCGCCACCGGAGCCGAAAGGGAACGCCAGGACGAGGCCCGCGCATACTTCCGCAGCCAACGTGCCAGCGGACAGACCCCCGTGGACGAAAAGGTGCTGCTGGCCCGCAAGGCCGGCGGCCGCAAGGCCTAAAGCACGCCGGCGGCCCACCACCGCCCGAGGGCAAAGGCCTGGTACGACGACGGCGCCGCTTCCCTTTCGTGGGGAGCGGCGCCGTCGTCGTACTGCTGGGGGACGTCAGCTGCCGGCGGGCAGAACCGAACGGTACACCTCAAGGGTGGTCTCCGTAATGGACTCCCACGAGAAGTGCTTCTCGGCACGCTCGCGGCCCGCCTGGCCCATGGCCCTCGCGCGGTCCGGATCGGACACGACTTCCGTGAGGGCGGCCGCGAATTCACTGACGAACTTTTCGGGGTCCAGCGGCGTGCCGGTACCGTCGGTGACCTGCTCAAGGTCCACCAGCAGCCCGGTCCGGCCGTGCTCCACCACCTCGGGAATGCCACCCGTGGCGCTGGCCACCACTGCGGCACCGCAGGCCATGGCCTCGAGGTTGACGATGCCGAGCGGCTCGTAAATGGAGGGGCAGGCGAAGGCCGTGGCGTGGCTCAGGACCTGGATCAGCTCGTGGCGGGGCAGCATCCGCTCGATTAGCACCACGCCGGTCCGCTGCTTCTGAAGGTCCTCGATCAGAGTGGCGGTCTCGGCGGCCAGTTCCGGGGTGTCCGCCGCGCCCAGGCACAGCACGAGCTGGACGTCATCAGGAAGCTTCGCGGCCGCCCGTAGGAGGTACGGAACCCCCTTCTGCCGCGTGTTTCTTCCCACAAAGACGACGCTTGGCCTGGCGGGATCAATGCCCAGCGCGCGGATGGCGTCGTCGTTTTCGTCACGCTTCCACATTTCGACGTCGATGCCGTTGTGCACCACCCGGACCTTCTCCGGATCCACATCGGGGTAGCTGCGCAGGATGTCCTGCCGCATTCCCTCGGACACAGCGATGATGGCGGCGGCAGCCTCATACGCGGTCTTCTCGACCCAGGAGGACAGGGCGTAGCCGCCACCCAGCTGCTCCGCCTTCCACGGCCGCAGCGGCTCCAGGCTGTGGGCACTCAAAACATGCGGAATTCCGTGCAGCAGCGAGGCCAGGTGGCCGGCCATGTTGGCGTACCAGGTATGCGAGTGGACAAGGTCGGCGCCGGCGATGTCGGGGACGATCCTCAGGTCCACACCCAACGTCTGCACTGCAGCGTTGGCGGAGCCGAGGTCCTCCGGCACCGCGTAGGAAGTCACCGCTGCCCCGTGATAGTCGGCGTCGCGGGGAGCACCGAAGGCACGAACCTGCAGGTCAACGTGCTTACTAAGCACCCTGCTCAGTTCGGCGACGTGCACCCCGGCGCCACCATAAATTTCCGGCGGGAACTCTTTAGTCACAATATCTATTCGCACAAGACCCAAGGTAGTCCTTCACGCATAACTGTTCTAGTGTGAAGGAGTCCGGGCGTACCGGACTGTCTTGGGGAGTTACGAAGGCGTACAGGAGCGACCACTATGCCGTTGAATAAAAAAGTCCTGGCCATTGTCCTCGCAGGTGGCGAGGGAAACAGACTGATGCCACTGACGGCAGACCGGGCGAAGCCCGCGGTGCCTTTCGCCGGCAGCTACCGCCTTATCGATTTTGCGATTTCCAACCTGGTAAATTCGCGCTACCTGCAAATTGTGGTGCTCACCCAATACAAATCCCATAGCCTTGACCGGCATATTTCGGAAGCCTGGCGCATGTCCACCCAGCTGGGGAACTACGTCGCCTCCGTCCCGGCACAGCAGCGCGTAGGCAAGAGCTGGTTCCTGGGCAGCGCCAACGCCATCTACCAGTCCCTGAACCTGATCCATGACGCTAACCCCGACATCGTCGTCGTGGTGGGTGCAGACCACGTCTACCGCATGGACTTCGCCCAGATGGTGGAGCAGCACGTCCACAGCGGCGCCAAGGCAACGGTTGCCGCCGTCCGCCAGCCGCTGAACATGGCCGACCAGTTCGGCGTCATCGAGGTGGACCAGAACGATCCGCAGAAGATCGCGGCATTCGTGGAGAAGCCGGCCACCACACCCGGCCTCGCCGCAGATCCGTCCCAGTTCCTCGCCTCCATGGGCAACTACGTGTTCGACGCCGACGCCCTGGTTGCGGCCCTGCACGTGGACGCCGAACGGCTCGACACCAAGCACGATATGGGTGGCGACATCATCCCCTACTTCGTCAACCAGGGCGAGGCAGGCGTCTACGACTTCACGCTCAACGAAATCCCCGGATCCACCGAACGCGACCGCACCTACTGGCGCGACGTAGGCACCATCGACTCCTTCTACGACGCCCACATGGACCTCATCTCGCCGCTGCCGGTGTTCAACCTCTACAACTCCGAGTGGCCCATCTACACGCGGCAAAGCATCTCCCCGCCCGCCAAGTTCGTCCGCGGCCTCAACAACACCGTGGGCACCGCCCTGGATTCAATCGTCTCCAGCGGCGTGGTGATCTCCGGCGGCGTGGTGGAAGGGTCTGTCCTCTCCAACGACGTGTACGTGGCAACCAGCAGCCGGGTCATCGACTCCGTGCTGATGGACAAGGTGCAGGTCGGCGAGGGCGCCGTGATCAACCGGGCCATCATTGACAAGAACGTCAAGGTGCCGGCCGGCGCCGCCATCGGTTTGGACCCGGACCTAGACCGGGCGCGCGGCTTCAAGGTCACCGAATCGGGCATCACCGTCCTGTCCAAGTACCAGGAAGTCCCCGAGCCCGGCGAACATGAACGCCAGCTGGCGGCCAAGAACCTGCACCTGGTCCCCAACGCCGTGAAGGCCGCCGCGGACCAGTACCCGGAGGTGCGCGAATCTGTGGACAAGGTGGCCCGGACCCACGCCGCCGCAGCCGAAGCTTCCCCCGGGGCACGCGTCTCCTGACACGCCACTGACACCTGGTCGAAGGACCGGCGGCGCCTGCACGGCGCCTCCGGTCCTTCAGTCATGTTGCCTTGTGTGCACGCTGTAAAATTGACCCAATGAGCTCTCCCGACCTGACCCCTGAGGAAATCCAGGCCTGCCTCAAGGTCCTGAACACCATCCACGTCTATGACGAGGAGCACCCTGACTACATCTCGGTGCGCCGGGCCACCGGCAAGATGTTCAAAGCGGTCAAGCGCCACCGCAGGGTCACCAAGCGCGACCTGATTGCCGACGCCGATCGTGCCGTCATTGCCCTGACGGCCACGGCCGCCCCGGACCGGATCGACGACGAGACGCGCGGAAACAAGCTCGCTACCTCGGCCACCGGCGAAGTAGCCGGCCACCTCATCCGCTCCCGGCCGTGCTACATCTGCAAGCAGCACTACACCCAGGTGGACGCCTTCTATCACCAGCTGTGCCCGGAATGCGCGGCATTCAGCCATAGCAAGCGCGATGCGCGCACCGATCTCACCGGCCGCAGCGCCCTGCTGACCGGTGGCCGCGCCAAGATCGGCATGTACATCGCCCTCCGGCTGCTGCGGGACGGCGCCCACACCACCATCACCACCCGGTTCCCCAAAGACGCTGCGCGGCGGTTCGCTGCCATGGAGGACAGCGCCGACTGGCTGCACCGGCTGCGGATTGTCGGCATCGACCTCCGCGACCCGTCCCAGGTCATGGCCCTGACAGACTCCCTCAACGAGGCCGGGCCGCTGGACATCATCATCAACAACGCCGCCCAGACCGTCCGCCGCTCCGGCAATGCCTACAAGCCGCTGGTGGATGCCGAGGACGAACCGCTGCCCGCAGCGCTGGAGCAGGCCAACGGCGGGCCGGAGCTGCTGACTTTCGGCCACGCGCACGACAAGCATCCGCTGGCACTCACAGGCACCGTCACCGAGCACCCGGTGCTCGCCGGGGATGCCGTGACGTCATTGGCACTGTCCACCGGTTCCGCCTCACTGGAGCGCATCGCCGCGGGAACGGCCATCGACGCCGGCGGCCTGGTCCCGGACCTGGCCACCATCAACAGCTGGACGCAGGTGGTGGACGAGGTGGACCCGCTGGAGATGCTTGAAGTCCAGCTCTGCAACGTCACGGCACCGTTCCTGCTGGTCAGCCGGCTCCGCGGGGCCATGCAGCGTTCCACGGCACACCGCAAATACATCGTGAACGTCTCCGCCATGGAAGGCCAGTTCTCCCGCGCCTACAAGGGAGCCGGACACCCGCACACCAACATGGCCAAGGCCGCGCTGAACATGATGACCAGGACAAGCGCCCAGGAGATGCTCGATACCGACGGCATCCTGATGACAGCCGTGGACACCGGCTGGATCACCGACGAGCGGCCCCACTACACGAAGGTCCGCCTCATGGAGGAGGGCTTCCACGCGCCGCTGGACCTGGTGGATGGCGCAGCCCGGGTTTACGACCCCATTGTCATGGGCGAAAACGGCGAAGACCAGTACGGTGTCTTCCTCAAGGATTACAAGCCCAGCCCCTGGTGAAAGGCGTATGCTCACGGCATGAGCAACGAGTCATCACCTGACGTCCAGAACCTCGAGCACCACGAATGCTGGGCCATGCTGCGCACCGTCTCCGTTGGCAGGCTGGCCGTTATGGCTGACGGCCGGCCGGATATCTTCCCCATCAACTACACGGTGGACGGCGGCACGGTGGTCTTCCGCACCGGCCAAGGCACCAAGCTGTCGGCCGCGTCCGGAGACGCGGCCGTAGCGGTGGAGGCCGACGGCGTGGATCCGGAGAGCGGACTCGCCTGGAGCGTGGTGGTCAAAGGTACCGCTGAAGTGGTGAAGCAGGCCGAGGACGTGCTGGACACGTCCCGGCTCTACCTCTTCCCCTGGCAGGCAGGCCGGAAGGACGCTTTCGTCCGGATTACCCCCGACTCCGTTACGGGCCGGCGGTTCAAGGTTACCGAGCCGATGACCTGGTGGACCCAGATCAGCAGCTCTGCCAAGTCCGCCCACGAGTAGGCACCGGCAGCGTGCGCGCGGTGCGCACGCCACCGGTCAGGCGAGTTGGGTGATCTCCACGCTAACGTTCAGGGCTGATCCGCCGCCGCCGGACAGGATGCCCTTGAGCGGCGAGACGTCCCGGTAATCCCGTCCCCGGGCCACGGTGACGTGGAAGTCACCGGCGGGCTTGTGGTTGGTGGGGTCCCAGCTTCGCCATTCGCCGTCCCACCACTCCAGCCACGCGTGTGACTGGCCGGCAACGGTCTCGCCCACACCAGCGCTGGAGCGCGGGTGCAGGTAGCCCGAAACGTAGCGTGCGGGGATCCCGCAGCTGCGCAGGGCACCGATGGCCAGGTGCGCGAGGTCCTGGCAGACGCCCTGCCGCTGGGTCCAGGCCTCTTCCGCGTTCGTGGTGACGGCGGTGGAGCCGGACATGTAGGTCATCTCGCCGCGCATCCAGGCGAAGATGGCCATAGCGGCCTCGTGGGGGTTCTTTCCCTCAACGACGCCCGGGATGATGCCCAGGACTTCGTCCCCCGGCCCGCTGAGCCGCGACTGCGGCAGCCAGTCGCTGTGGGTGTTGAGGGTTTCCGGCGATGCCAGCACGTCCCAGCCAACGATGTCGGATTCGGACGGGATTTTCCCGGCACGGTGGACCTCGACGGTGATGTTGGAGATGACCTCCAGGTGGTCGTGCGGCATCTGCATGTCGAAGGCCGTCACCCTGGTGCCCCAGTAGTCGCGGTAGGTGCTGACGGCGGCCTGCGACGGGGACACCTTGACCACCGATTCGAGGACCACCTGCTGGGAGTCCGTCAGCGGCGTCATCCGTGCCTCGTTGTACGAGAGGGTGACGCGCTTGTTGTACTTGTACGCCGTCCGGTGGACGATGCTCAGCCGGGTCATGAAACTTCTCCCACCCAGGCCAGTTCGTCCGCCTGATTGAAGTACTTACGGGAAATGGCGTCCGAGGCCTGGGACACAGCCTTCTGCACGCGTTCCATGTGTTCGGGAAGTTCGGACATGAGGTCGTCCGTCCGGTGGAACTCAAGGAATGTGCGGGCCTGGCCCACGATCCGGCGGGCGTCGTTGATGAAGCCAACGCGCTGCGCTGAGGGGTCCAGCTTGGCGAGGCATTCGTCGGCGTCACGCAGTGCGTACACGATGGAGCGCGGGAACAGCCGGTCCAGGAGCAGGAACTCGGCCGCGTGCTGGTCACCGAAAGCTGCCCGGCGGGTCCGAAGGAAGGATTCGTAGGCTCCGGCGCACCGGAGCATGTTCACCCAGGACATGCCTGCGGACAGGACATCCCTGGTGGACAGCATGCGGGCGGTCATGTCGGCCCGCTCAAGGGACCGGCCCAGGACGAGGAACAGCCAGCTTTCGTCGTGGCTGACGGTGGTGTCCGCCAGGCCGCTGACCATGGCGGTGCGTTCCAGGGTCCAGTTGCAGAACCGGTAGGTGCCCACCACGTCCTTGCGGTGCTGGCTGAGCCCGTAGTAGGTGGTGTTAAGGCTCTCCCACAGCCCTGAGGAGACCGTTTCGCGGGCACGCCGGGCGTTCTCGCGGGCAGCGCCCAGGGACCCGGCAATGGACGTGGCACTGGTCTTGTCGTACGCCAGGGCATGCAGCAGCTCGGGCAGGCCGAAGTCATCGCTTTGGGGCCTTGCTCCCATCACGGCCAACAGCTCCTGCGCCACGCTTTTGCGCTCCTCCATGGGGAGGTGGTTGAGCCGCTCCAGGTGCACGTCGAGGATACGGGCGGTGCCGTCGGCCCGCTCCACATAGCGGCCGATCCAGAATAGGGATTCGGCAATACGGCTAAGCATTCGCGGCTACCTCCTGCGGGGCCGAAACGGACAAGAAACGGTGCCAGGTGGGGCGGTTCACTGCTGCTGCTCCGACTGGCGGTCCCGCCAGTTGCTTTCCACGGGCCACACGGAGACCCGCTCGCGGACCGAGATGGACTGCCGCGGAACGGACTCGACGGGCATCTGCGGTGAATCGGCCAGGACCCAGGTGTCCTTGGAGCCACCGCCCTGGCTGGAGTTCACGATCAGCGAGCCTTCCTTCAGCGCCACTCGGGTGAGGCCGCCGGGGAGCACCCAGACGTTGTCGCCGTCGTTCACGGCAAACGGACGCAGGTCCACGTGGCGGGGGCCGAACTTGTCGCCGCTCAGCGTGGGCACCGTGGAGAGCTGCAGGACCGGTTGGGCGATCCAGCCGCGCGGATCGGCGATGATCCGCTGCCGCAGGGCGTCCAGTTCGTCGTTGGAGGCGTCCGGGCCGATGACCAGTCCCTTGCCGCCGGAGCCGTCCACCGGCTTGACCACGAGTTCGGCAAGGTTGTCCAGGGTGTACTCCCGGGCTTCCTTCTCCTCGAGGCGGAACGTATCCACGTTCGCGATGATGGGCTCCTCGCTGAGGTAGTAGCGGATCAGGTCAGGAACGTAACTGTAGACCAGTTTGTCGTCCGCGACGCCGTTGCCCACGGCGTTGGCGATGGTGACGCCGCCGGCCCGGGCCGCGTTGACCAGTCCGGGGCAGCCGAGCATGGAATCTGCCCGGAACTGGAGGGGATCCAGGAAGTCGTCGTCGATGCGCTTGTAGATGACATCCACGCGCTGCTCACCTGCGGTGGTGCGCATGTACACGCGGTTGCCGCGGCAAATGAGGTCGCGCCCTTCCACGAGTTCCACGCCCATCAGCCCGGCCAGCAGCGTGTGCTCAAAGTAGGCGCTGTTGAACACGCCGGGCGTGAGCACGACGACGGTGGGATCGTCCACGCCCGAAGGTGCGGTCTTGCGCAGGGCCGAGAGAAGCCGGCGCGGGTACTCCTCGACCGGACGGATGAGCTGCTGGCCGAAGGCCTCCGGCAGACCCTTGGCCATGGCACGGCGGTTCTCAAGGACGTAGCTGACGCCTGAGGGAACACGGACGTTGTCCTCCAGGACGCGGAAAGTTCCGGCCGCGTCGCGGACCACGTCGATCCCGGAAATGTGGACGCGGACGCCGCCGGCGGGTTCAAACCCGTGCACCTGGCGGTGGAAGTGGGCGCTGGTGGTTACGAGCTGGCGCGGGATCACGCCGTCGGACACCACCGTCATCTTGTCGTACACGTCGTTGAGGAAGGCCTCGAGGGCGCGGACGCGCTGCGCTACACCGCGCTCCATGACATCCCATTCGGCAGCGGGAATGACCCTGGGCACGATGTCCAGGGGGAAGGGACGCTCCTCCCCCGCAAAGTCGAAGGTGACGCCGCGGTCCAGGAAGGTCCGGGCCATGGAATCGGCCCGGGCGCTGACATCGGCCAGCGAGAGCTTGCGGAGCGCATCCGCCACCTGCTCATAGGAGGGGCGGGCCTGTTGCCCGGGGGCGAACATTTCGTCGTAGGCTCCGGTCCGGCCCGCGGCCTCGGAGTAATCCTGGAAGAGGTCTGACATGCCCAATAGCCAACCACCTTTTTGTTTCGAATTCATAAACGGCCTTCCATTGTGGCGTGTTGGCGCCCGCAGCCGGTTCGGACATTCCGGGCTCCGTCCGGCAAAGTGGGTGAGTGCCAGTCAGCAGAAGCTCCCCCGCCCCCGGCCCGGGACGCCCTCGGGGAGCCGCACGGCTGCTGCCAGGCCTGGCCGCTGCGGCAGTGGCCCTGGTGCTCGCGTTCCTCATCCACGCGCTGGTGCCGTCCCTGCCGGCGATGACCCTGGCCGTGGTGCTGGGGGTCCTTGCCGCCAACCTGCCGGTGACCGGAGGATGGACGGCCGGACGGGCCCGCCCCGGCCTGGACTTCGCCGGCAAGCACCTGATGCGCGGCGGAATTGTGCTGCTGGGCCTGAAAGTGGGCATCGGCGACGTCCTGGACCTCGGGTGGCTGGCGCTGGTGCTGATCACCGCCGTGGTCGCGGCAAGTTTCGGCGGCACGTACCTGATTTCCAGGCTGTTCAGGTTGCCGCCGGTGACATCGCTGCTGGTGGCCACCGGGTTCTCCATCTGCGGGGCCTCAGCCATCGGCGCGATGGCAGCGGTGCGGCGCATCCGCCACGTGGACACCGTCCTGCCGGTGGCTCTGGTGACCCTGTGCGGCACCCTGGCCATCGGCGTCCTGCCACTGCTGGTCCACCCGCTCCAGCTCAGCGCCGAGGTCTTCGGCGCGTGGACCGGCGCGTCCGTGCACGATGTGGGACAGGTGGTGGCCACAGCGCAAACCGCCGGCCCCGCGGCCCTGGCGATCGCCGTCGTCGTCAAACTCACCCGGGTGCTGCTCCTGGCGCCCGTCACGGCACTGGCCGGCGCGCACCACCGGATTTCCCTTCGCCCTTCCGGGGACGACGCCGGCCTGCCGCCCGTGGTGCCGCTGTTCGTGCTCGGATTCGTGGCCATGGTGGCGCTGCGCTCCACCGGATGGCTGGCGGACGGCTGGCTGGAGGCAGGGGCCATGCTGCAGGATGTGCTGCTGGGGGCGGCCCTCTTTGGCCTGGGGTCCGCGGTGCGGATCCGCACGCTGCTCCTGACCGGCGGGCGGGCCCTGCTGGCTGCGCTGGCATCCTGGCTGCTGATTGCAGTCCTGGGCCTCGCGGCCGCCCTGCTCATCGTCGGTTGACGTGCCGCCCGCGGCAGGCAATGGCGGCCTTTGCAGCGTGATTAGATAGCTGGGTGTCACATGAGAATCTGCACCGCGACGAAGCTGCCGGCCGCTCGGCCCTGATCAGCACCGCCAGCTACGACGTCTCCCTCGACGTCCGCCAGGCCGAAAATCCGGAGGCTGCCGGCTACACCACCCGCAGCGTCATCACGTTTACCGCCGCGGAAGCGGGCACGTCCACGTTCCTGGACTTCATTGGCAGCGGCGTGCACAGCGTGTTCCTCAACGGCAAGGGCCTGCCGGTGGAGGACGTGGTGGACGGTGCACGTATCAGGCTGGACAACCTGCAGCTGGAAAACCAGGTCACGGTCACCGGAACAGCCCTGTACAGCCGCTCCGGTGAGGGCATGCACCGGTTCGTGGACCCCGCCGATGGCCAGACCTACCTCTATACGCAATACGAACCGGCGGACGCGCGCAGGGTCTTCGCCAACTTCGAGCAGCCGGACCTCAAAGCCACCTACACCTTCCACCTGATGGCCCCGGCCTCCTGGCAGGTGGCATCCAACGGCGTGGAAACCGCCAGGACCCTGCTCACCAGTGACCCCGCCACCGCGCGCTGGGATTTCGCCAGCACCCTGCCGATGTCCACCTACATCACCACCGTGCTGGCCGGCCCATATTTCAAGGCTGAAGACCATTGGCATGGAACGCTGGAGGACGGCACTCACCTGGAGGTTCCGCTGGCGCTGTACTGCCGTGCCTCCATGGCAGAATCCTTTGACACCGCCGAGTTGTTCCGGCTTACCAAAGCCGGCCTGGACTTCTTCAACCGGCTCTTCGACTACCCCTACCCCTGGGGCAAGTACGATCAGGCCTTCGTGCCCGAATACAACCTGGGCGCCATGGAAAACCCGGGGCTGGTGACGTTCACGGAGAGCTACGTCTTTACCTCCCGGGCCACGGACGCCCAGTACCAGGCGCGGGCCAACACGCTGATGCACGAGATGGCGCACATGTGGTTCGGCGACCTGGTCACCATGCAGTGGTGGGACGATCTGTGGCTCAAGGAATCCTTCGCCGACTACATGGGCACCCTCGCCGTGGACCGGGCCACGGACTGGGACACCGCCTGGGTCAACTTCGCCAACAAGCGCAAGGCCTGGGCCTACGTCCAGGACCAGCTGCCCACCACACACCCCATCGTCGCGGACATCCCGGACCTCGAAGCGGCCAAGCAGAACTTCGACGGCATCACCTACGCCAAGGGCGCCTCAGTGCTTAAGCAGCTGGTGGCCTACGTGGGCTTTGAGGCATTCATCGCCGGATCCCGGGAGTACTTCCGCAAGCACGCCTACGGCAACACCACCTTGGCAGACCTCCTGGAAGCCCTAAGCTCTGCCTCCGGACGCGACCTGTCGGAATGGGCGCGCCAGTGGCTGCAGACTTCGGGAATTTCCATGCTGGCCCTGGAGACCGCCACAGCGTCGGCGCACGACGACGGCGGGCTTGGCTCGGCAGTCATCGTCCAGGAGGCCACGGACCCCGTCACGGGACGTGACGAGCTGCGGCCGCACCGGCTCCGGGTGGGCCTGTACGACTTCGACGGTGGCGGCGCCCTGGTACGGAGCGGCAGCATCGAAACGGATGTGGCCGGTGCACGGACGGAGCTCCCCCAACTGGCCGGGCGGCACCGGCCGGCCCTCCTGCTGGTCAACGACGACGACCTGACCTACGCCAAGGTACGGCTCGACCCCGTTTCCGAAGCCACGGTCCTTGCCTCCCTGGACAGGATCAGTGACCCCATGGCCCGTGCCCTGTGCTGGACGGCGCTGTGGAACTCGGCCCGTGACGGCGAGTCCCCGGCCGAACGGTACGTGGCGGCGGTGGCCAGCTTCGGTCCGTCCGAAACCGGGATCGGCGTGCTGCTGAACATCCTCGATAACGCCTGCACCGCCGTCGAACGCTACACTCCCGCATCCCGCCGCGATGCCGTCCGTGCTTCCTTCCTGGGCACCGCCGGCGCCCAGTTGCGGCGGGCCGAACCGGGCTCGGACCAGCAGCTCGCCTGGGCGCGCACGCTGGGAACGCTCAGCAGGCATGACGCTTCGCTGCTGCCGCTGCTGAGGGGGCTGCTGGACGGTTCTGAACAGGTGGCCGGCCTGGCCGTAGACGCCGAACTCCGCTGGCACTTCTGGCACGCCCTCGCTGCCCACGGCCAGGCATCCGCGGCAGAGCTCGATGCCGAACTGGCCACAGATACCACCGCCTCGGGACGGGCCGGCCACGCCACGGCCGGTGCTGCCCGGCCGGAGGCGGATGTTAAGGCGGCGGCCTGGGCCGAAGCCGTGGAGGGCACAGCGCTGTCCAACCAGCTCCTGACCGCGACCATCTCCGGGTTCGGCACCGCCCCGGCGGCCCTCATGGAACCCTACGTTGAGCCGTACTTCAGCTGCCTGAGGGATGTCTGGGACAGCCGCAGCATCGAGATCGCCAGCCGGATCGTGCGGGGCCTGTTCCCGTCAGACCAGGACTTGGCCGACGGCGCAGACCCCGGCGCCCACCCGGTGCTGCGCCGGACCGACGCCTGGCTTGAGGCGAACGCCGATGCTCCCCGTGCCCTGCGGCGGATTATCGTGGAACAGCGCAACCACCTGCTGCGGGTACTCACCGCGCAGGCCGCCGTCGTTGGTTCACCTCCGGCCCACCCTGCGCCGTAACGGCCACGGGTCGCTGCTCCGGGACTGACCGTGCGCAGTGACGCTGCAGGGCAGTGTGCGGAGCGGCTCAGGGGACCCGGTGCAGCCACTCCTCGGTGCCGAACTTGGCGGCCGCACGTTCCCGCGCAGCAGTGAGTTCGGCCTCGGTCAGCTCCGAGTGCGTGGCCCCGTACCGGCCCGTGAACACGTCCATCATGGCTTCGATGATGTCCGTGCGGGCCAGTCCGGTCTGGCGGCGCAGCGGATCGACCCGTTTCTTGGCGCTGCGGGTGCCCTTGTCAGAGAGCTTCTCCTTGCCGATGCGCAGGACGTCCACCATTTTGTCGGCGTCGATGTCGTAGCTCATGGTGACGTGGTGGAGCATGCCGCCGTTAGCCAGCCGTTTCTGGGCGGCGCCGCCGATCTTGCCTTGGTCCGTGGCGATGTCGTTAAGCGGGACGTAGAAGGCTGTCACGCCGATCTTCTCCAGCGCGGCCATCACCCAGGAATCGAGGAACGGGTAGGAATCGGCGAAGCTGAGCCCGTCTACCAGGGTTTGGGGCAGGTACAGGGAATAGGTGATGCAGTTGCCGGCCTCCATGAACATCGCTCCCCCGCCGCTGATCCGGCGGACCACCTTGATGCCGTGCCGGGCCACGCCGTCGGGATCCACCTCGTTCCGGACGGACTGGAAGCTGCCGATGACCACGGAGGGTTCCTGCCAGTCCCAGAACCGCAGGGTGGGGTTGCGGCGTCCGGCGCCGACTTCTTCGGTGAGGACCTCGTCAAGGGCCACGTTGATTTCGGTGGGGAGGACGTTGGGAGCGATGACGTTCCAGTGGTGGTCTGCCCAGGAGGTGGCCTTCGCCAGTGCGCGGCGGACGGTCACGGCCACGGCGTCGGCGGAGAAGCCGAACAGGGTTGCGTCTGCGGGCAGGGCAGCAGTGACCGCCGCTGCGAGGTCCGCGGCCGGGGTGGTTTCCGGTAGCCCAGTGAGCGCCCTGTTGATGGCCAGGAGGGCCTCATCCGGTTCGAGGAAGAAGTCGCCGCTGATCGAGACGTCGGCCAGGACGCCGCCGGCCACGGAAAGGTCCGCCACCACCAGCTTGCCGCCCGGGACCTTGTACTCGCCGTGCCGGCGGGGGTTTGTTGCTGCGTCCTGGTCCGGGGAGGTCATATGGCTCATGGTTTACATCCTGCCGTACGGCGTGCCTGCCCCGCCAACGGGCCGCTAACGCAAAGAAAGCCCGCACCGTTCCCGGTGCGGGCTTTCCGAAAAGCTATGGGTGGAAGAATTACTTCTTGCCGCCGAAGCCCTTGAAGCGTGCGTTGAAGCGCTCCACGCGGCCTGCGGAGTCCATGATGCGCTGCTTGCCCGTGTAGAACGGGTGGGACTCGGAGGAGATTTCGACGTCGATGACCGGGTAGGTGTTGCCGTCTTCCCACTCGATGGTCTTCGAGGAAGACACGGTGGACTTGGTCAGGAACTTGGTACCGGAGGCCAGGTCATTGAAAACGACGGCGGCGTACTTCGGGTGGATATCAGACTTCATAATGGGGCCTTTGTTCGCGCAGCTGGATTTTGCCAGCTGCCAGGTATGAATGGGATGGCCGGTTCCGCGCCGAAAGACACTAGAGGGCCAGCAGTCAATAATAGCGGATCACGGCGACACCTGCGAACCGCACCAGGGCATCTTTCCGGCCTTCACCTGCAGGGTCCCGGCTTAGCGCCGGGGGCGCAGTTCCCAGAACGCCACTGCAGACGCCGCGGCCACGTTAAGAGAGTCCACACCGTTGCGCATGGGGATCTTCACGGCGAGGTCGACGGCGGCCAGCGTGTCCGGGCTCATGCCAGCCCCTTCGGTGCCCAGGACCAGGGCCAGCCGGTCCGGATTGCCGGCCGCGACGGCGTCGACGTCCAGCGCATCGGGAGTCAGTTCCAGGGCGGCCACGGTGAAGCCGTGGTCCTTGAGGACCTGCAGGTCACCCGGCCAGCTGTCCAGGCGCGCCCACGGAACCTGGAACACCGTTCCCATGCTGACGCGGACACTGCGCCGGTACAGCGGGTCGCCGCAGCGCGGCGAAACCAGGACGGCGTCGATGTCAAGGGCGGCCGCAGAGCGGAAGATGGCGCCCACGTTGGTGTGGTCCACGATGTCTTCGAGCACCGCAACCCTTCGGGCGCCGGCCAGGAGCTCGGGCAGGGGCACTGGGTCAGGCCGCTGCATGGCGGCCATGGCTCCGCGGTGGAGGTGGAAGCCGGTGATTTCCTCCAGGAGGGCGGCTTTGCCGATGAAGACGGGGACGTCAGGATAAGCCTGGAAGACGTCGTCGAGGTCGGCGAGCCATTTCTCCGCCAGGAAGAACGAGCGCGGCTGGTGGCCGGCCGCGAGGGCCCGCCTCAGGACCCGGGAGGACTCGGCAATGTACATCCCCTCGCGCGGTTCGCGGAGCTTGCGGAGATGGACGTCAGTCAGCGTCGTGTAGTCGCTGACCCGCGGGTCGCTGGCGGATTCAAGGTAGTGGAAAGTCACCGGAAGACTATTTCAGGAGGTTGGCCACCATGACGACGAGCGCCACAATGCCCAGGGTGAAGATCACGCCGCGGAGGACTTTCGGGGAAAGCTTCCGGCCAACCTTGGCGCCGGCGAGTCCGCCGATGGTGGAGCTGACGGCGATCAGGAGGACCACCAGCCAGTTGATCCGGTCGAAGGCGAACAGCAGGTAGGAGATTGCAGCCACCATGTTGACGCCCAGGACCAAAAAGTTCTTCATGGCGTTGGCGTTCTGCATGGTTCCACTGAGGAAGACGCCCAGGATGCCTACCAGCAGGATGCCCTGGGCGGCCACGAAGTAGCCGCCGTAGACGCCGGCCAGGTAAACGAGCACCACCAGCAGCACGCCGTGGCTGCGGTCGCGGACGGCATGCTCCGGGTTCTGTTCGCGGTTGCGCACCCAGGACTGCAGCTTGGGCTGGAACATCACCATGAGCAGCGCCAGGACCAGTAGTACCGGGGCTACGTAATGGAAGACTTTCTCCGGCAGATGGAGGAGAAGCCAGGCGCCGGTGATCCCGCCGAGCAGCGAGGCCGGGAGCAGCTTCAGCAGCTGGCGGCCCCGTCCTGCCAGCTCGCGCCGGTAACCCCAGGCGCCGGCGGCAGTGCCAGCCACCAGGCCCATGGCGTTGCTCATGGACGCAACCACGGGGGTGATGCCCAGCGCGATGAGGACTGGGAAGGTCACCAGCGTGCCGGAGCCGACCACCGCGTTGATGGTGCCGGCCCAAAGGCCGGCGAAAAAGACCAGGATGCTGCTAAGAATCTCCACAGTAAGTGTCCAGCCCCGCCCTTAGCGGCGGGCGGTGGCGGCGTAGCGGCCGCCATTTTCCGTGACGTCCAGGGCCAGGCCGAACGTTTCACTGAGGTGCTTGTCCGTGAGGACCTCGGTGATGGGGCCGGCCGCCACCACGCCGCCGTCGCGCAGCAGCATGGCATGGGTGAAGCCCGGGGGTACTTCTTCAAGGTGGTGGGTCACCAGGACCATCGCGGGCGCTGCCTCGTCCCGGGCCAGTTCACCGAGCTTGTGGACCAGCTCTTCGCGGCCGCCGAGGTCAAGGCCTGCGGCCGGCTCGTCCAGCAACAGCAGCTCGGGATCGGTCATGAGGGCGCGGGCAATCTGGACACGCTTGCGTTCGCCTTCGGACAGGGTGGCAAACGTCCGGTTCAGCAGCGGACCCATTCCCCAGTCGTTCAGGAGGCGGAAGGCGCGGCGTTCGTCGTCGCGCTCGTAGCCTTCACGCCAGCGCCCGGTGACTCCGTACGCGGCGGTGACCACCACGTTGAGGACGTTCTCGTGCTCCGGGATTTGGGTGGCCAGCGCGGCCGACGACAGGCCGATGCGGGGACGCAGTTCGAAGACGTCGGTCCGGCCGAGGATTTCGTCGAGGATTCCGGCCTTGCCGCTGCTGGGGTGCAGGCGTGCCGCCGCGATCTGGAGGAGCGTGGTTTTTCCGGCTCCGTTGGGGCCGAGGATGACCCAGCGTTCGCCTTCGTTGACCTGCCAGTCGACCTTGTCCAGCAGGGTCTTTTTGCCTCGGACAACGCTAACGGAGTCCAGTTCCAGAACATCACTCATAGGAATAGACACTAGGACAAAAAAGTGGACGACTGATAACCGGTGTGACCGCTCCCCCGCCGCGTGTCCGGCCGCGGTGCCGGGCCGGTAGCGCTCCGCAATGAATACGCGGGACCATTCTTCCGCTGGCTAAGATTGCAGGCATGACTTCCAACGTGACTGCGGTCAGCTATGGCCAAAATCTGACCGACACCGGACTGGAGCAGCTGCGTTCCATCCTCGCGGAGCACGGTGCAGCTGTAGGAGCCGAATCCACGGCCGGCGACGACCGCTACCAGGTGCATGTCACAGAACTGGAACTGCCGGATGCCACGGAGGCCGGCCTGGCTGCGCTCCGCGGCGCCGTGGCCGGGACCGCCATCCCCGGAATGGACACCGCCCTGGTGCCCGGGGACCTGCGCTCGGCCAGCCGGAAGCTGCTGATCATGGACGTGGACTCCACCCTGATCCAGCAGGAGGTCATCGAACTCCTGGCCGCGTATGCGGGCAAGCGGGACGAGGTTGCCGCGGTCACCGAAGCCGCCATGCGCGGGGAGCTGGACTTTGCCCAGAGTCTGCACGCGCGGGTGGCCGTCCTCGCCGGGCTGCCGGCCGACGTCGTCGATTCCGTCCGTCACGAAGTGAAGCTCAGCGAAGGCGCCGCCGAACTCGTGGCCGCATTCAAGGCGGCCGGGCACCCGGTAGCCGTGGTCTCCGGCGGATTCAACCAGATCCTCGAGCCCATCGCAGGGGACCTTGGCCTGGACTACTGGCAGGCCAACGAACTGGAAATCGTTGACGGTGCCCTGACCGGCAAGGTCCTGGGGGCAGTGGTGGACCGGGCGGCCAAGGAAAAGTACCTGCGCGAGTGGGCAGCCGCCGAGGGGATCGCGATGGAACACACCATCGCCGTGGGCGACGGCGCCAACGACCTCGACATGCTGGGCGCAGCCGGGATTGGGGTGGCCTTCAACGCCAAGCCGGCCGTGCGGGCCGTCGCCGATTCTGCCGTCAACATGCCCTACCTTGATGCGGTGCGCCACATCGCCGGGGTCTGAACCGCCCGCGGGGGCTGACGAAAAGAGGTGCCCGGCGCAAAATGCGCCGGGCACCTCTTTTGAGTCGGTGGACTACTGGCCGCTCTTGCCGAAGTAGTCTGCGCCGCCGGCGTATTCCGTGTGGCCGGACTCGACGTCGGCGGTGGCCATTCCGGCCACCACCTGGGCGAACTCCTCCACGGAGTACAGCTTGCCGGCTTCGGCGCGGCGGGCCTCAATGGCGCCCGGCGTCGAACGGTCCAGCAGCGTGGCGGTGACGGTGCCCTCGATCATGTCGCCGGAAACCACCACCAGGCTGATGCCCTTCTCGGCGAGGTTGGGGATGAGTTCCCGCAGTGCGTCCTCACCGGCACGCTTGCTGCGGGCCACGGCCTCATAGGCGGGCATGGTGGGAACCGTGTTGATGAAGTGTGCCTGGTGGCTGGTCACGAAGACAACGCGGGAGCCTTCCTGCATCAGCGGCACAGCGGCGTTGAGCATGTTGAGCTGCGCGTCGCGGTTGAGCTTGAGGGCGTAGTCCTCCCCCATGCCGGTTTCCATGCCGCCAGAGGCGTTCAGGACCAGGACGTCCAGGGAACCGAAGTTCTCCATGGCAGCGGAGGCCAGCGCCTGCACGCCTTCCTGGGTGGTCAGGTCGGCGCCCACGGCCACGGCGCGGCCGCCGTCGGCCTCAATGCCCTGGACCACTTTGTTGGCGCGCGGTGCCTTCTGGCGGTAGTTGACCACGACGGCGGCGCCTTCGCCGGCGAGGATCTTGGCTACGTCAGCGCCGATCCCGCGTGATGATCCGGTGACGATGGCGGTCTTGTTGTCCAGCAGTCCCATCTGGGCTCCTTTGTTTGAAACGTCTAAAGTGAAGCGGCTCTGAACTCCATCATGCCAGCGCGACTTGCCGATTCCGTTGTCCGGGTTCCACAAAGAAGGGCCGGACCGCTGGTGGCGGCCGCGTGGGGTTCGAAGGTTAGTGCCCCATGCCCAAACCGCCGTCAACAGGGATGACAGCGCCGGAGATGTAGGACGCTTCGTCGCTGGAGATCCAGCGCACCACGTTGGCCACCTCGTCGGCGTCCGCGAACCGGCCGGCGGGGATGCTGGCCAGGTAATCCTTCTGGGTCGCTTCCGGGAGCTCGGCCGTCATGTCCGTGTTGACGAAGCCGGGGGCCACGACGTTGGCGGTGATGCCGCGGGAGCCAAGTTCGCGGGTCAGCGACCGGGCGATGCCCACCAGGCCGGCCTTGGACGCTGAGTAGTTGATCTGGCCGGGGGCGCCATACAGGCCCGAGACGGAGGAGATCAGGACCACGCGGCCCTTGCGCAGCCGGATCATGCCCTTGGACGCGCGCTTGATCACACGGAACGCGCCGGTGAGGTTCGTGTCGATGACTGAGGTGAAGTCGGTTTCGCTCATCCGCAGCAGGAGGGTGTCCTTGGTGATGCCGGCGTTGGCCACCAGTACTTCCACGGGGCCGTGGGCTGCCTCCACTTCCTTGAACGCCGCATCCACGGACGCCTCATCGGTGACGTCGGCCTTTACTCCCAGGATTCCTTCAGGGAGTTCCGATTCACTGCGGTAAGTAACCGCCACCTTGTCCCCGTTGGCCAGGAATGCTTTGGCGATGGCCAGGCCGATGCCGCGGTTGCCGCCGGTGATCAGGACGCTGCGGGGGGCGGTAACTGCTTCAGTCATGGAGGAACTCCGGAATTCTGCGGCGGGATGCACCGCGGTAGGAAGGTGGAATTTGGCTGCCTCCGATCTTAGCGCCCGGGCCCGCCCGGGTTTGGGTGCCACTGCCGATGGTGAGAGAATTGACGCAAGCCTTTGGAGCGTGAGAAACCACTGTGACCCTTGAAAACCACGCGGGACGTTCGGTGCCCGGAGAACCCGGCCGGTTCTCCGAGGACGCGGAAGTCCACAGCATTACGGATGCCGCGGAATCCCATTCCGAGGACATTCGCAGGCGCATGGTCAAGTACGCGCTGGCGATGGGCATCCGCATGGTGTGCCTGGTCATGATTTTTGTCCTGGACGGCTGGCTCAAGATCATCGCCGTGGCCGGTGCAGTGTTCCTGCCATGGATCGCGGTAGTCATTGCGAACGGCAGCGACATGGCTGAGGAGCACAGTGACGCGCTCCTGGATTCAGCGCCGCTGGCCGAGTTGGAAGCGCCGCCGCCGCCAACGGGTCATGAGGAACAGGGTTCCGAGGTGCTGCAGGGCGAACTTATCAATGACGACGACGAACCGGACAACGGAGAGGGGCGGCAGGGGCCGTGAGTATTTTTGATTTCGCCGCCGGAACCAGCCCGGCAGCATCGGACTCCGCTATCTGCTCCCGGAAGGCATGCCGCTCCGGAGCGTCCTGGCAGCTGCTGTGGAACAACCCCAAAATCCACACCCCGGAGCGCCGGAAGACGTGGCTGGCCTGCGAGGACCACCGCGGCTGGCTGGAAGACTACCTGCAGACGCGCGGCCTGTGGAAGGAAACCCTTCCCCTTCAGCCCGGCAGCACGGACAGCCTTTTGGAGCAGGACAACTGAATGTACCGTTTCCTCTTCTCCAGCAAATGGCTGGGTTATCTGCTGCTGGCCGCGATCTTTGCCACGGCCTGCGTGTTCCTGGGCCGTTGGCAGATGGACCGGCGCGCCGAAACCCTCGCCGAGATTAATCGCGTCGTCAGCAACTACTCCGCCACGCCCATTCCTTTCGCGGCGGCCCGGGACCAGTTCTCGCAGCTTGATCCCGCCAAGGAATGGACGCAGGTGCAGTTGCAGGGAACCTACGACACCGACGGCCAGCGCATCGTGCGCAACCGTCCCCTGAACGGCCAGCCGGGCTACGAAGTGGTGGTTCCGTTCAAGCTGGCCACCGGCGAAACGGTCGTCATCGACCGCGGCTGGCTGCCCATCGGCAACAACAACCCCGGCAGCCCGGACTCGGTCCCGGCGCCACCCTCCGGCCAGGTCACCGCTGTCGTCCGGCTGAAGCACGGCGAACCGGAGCTGCAACGCGGCGCCCCGCAGGGCCAGCTGGCGTCCATCGACCTCCCCACGTACGCGGCCCAGCTCGGCTACCCGGTGCTGACCGGAGCCTACGGCCAGCTGGCTTCGGAGACGCCTGCGTCCGCTGACATGCCGGTGGCTTTCCCGAAACCGTCCACCGAAGAAGGCACGCACCTGTCCTATTCGCTGCAGTGGTTCGCGTTCGGCGTGCTGATGTTCGTGGGCTTCGGTTACGCGGCTCGGCAGCAGGCCCGCAACGCGGCCATCGACGCCGAGGAAGACGAGGCCGAGTCAGCGGGGACCGTCCACGCTGCGGTGCCGTCCCGCCGTCGTACGGCCCCTGTGCGCAAGCGGAAGAAGGCGACGGCCGAGGAAGAGGAAGACGCGCTGCTGGACGCGCAGGGGTACTAGGACGTGGAGAAGCACGACGGCGGCCCCTTAGGCAGTTGCGGTTCTTCCGTCAGCTTCGCAACGTGCGTGATTTCCCGCGTGCTGGCTCGTTCCTCGCCTTTGACGCACGCTACATAAATCACGCACGCGGCAAGTCACGCGGCCGGGGGCGCGACGCGACCCCGGCCGAGGTGACGAGAGTGCAGGCTAGGTGTACTGCCCAGGCAGGTTGGTTAAGCGGCTGATGGGCGGATGGCCTCCGATTGCGGTGTGGGGCCTGTGGTGATTGTAGTGGTGCAGCCATGCC